>NZ_JBFUIP010000528.1:0-852 GCF_056401815.1 Aminobacter sp. P4_D5
GACCGCCATGCCGCCGAGGGTGACGCCGGCCTGCGCGACCGCTCCTCGCGTCCACATCATAGCCCGACGCGCCTGTCAGCCGAGCAGCACGCTGCCATCGAGGCCCTGCGTCGGCAGAGGCTCTGCAGCCCCGCCATCGCCCGCCAACTTGGCCTGCCGGTCTCCACCGTGGGCATGGCCCTGCGCCGGCTCGGCCTGTCCCGCCTCGCCACCCTCGAACCCAGACCGCCCATCATCCGCTACGAGCGCGAGCATCCGGGCGAGCTCATCCACATCGACATCAAGAAGCTGGGGCGCATCGAGGGCGTCGGCCATCGCATCACCGGCGACCGCACCCGCCAGAGTAACAGGCGCAGCGCCGGCAAGGGACTGGGCTGGGAGTTCGTCCATGTCGCCATCGATGATGCCAGCCGCCTTGCCTACACTGARCTCCTGTCCAGYGAGCGAACCGACAGCGTGCTCGCCTTCACCCRACGCGCGATCGCCTGGTTYGAAGGCYTSGGCGYGCCSGTCGAGCGSRTCATGACCGACAATGGATCGGCCTATAAAAGCTTCGCCTTCCGCGACCTGCTGGCCAGCCAAGGCATYCGRCACAAGCGMACCAGGCCCTACACGCCAAGGACCAAYGGAAAGGCCGAGCGCTTCATCCAGACCTCTCTGCGAGAATGGGCCTATGCTCAGCCGTTCCAGAGTTCAGACGAAAGAGCCAGCGCCATGCATTCTTGGCTGCACAGATACAACACCCTCAGGCCTCACTCCGCCCTCAAAGGAAAATCACCCCTCGATAGACTCCAAAGGGACAACCTCCTTGGTAACGACATCTAGAGGACGCGGATCGGCTTTCCGTCCAGG
>NZ_JBFUIP010000529.1:0-851 GCF_056401815.1 Aminobacter sp. P4_D5
CGGCGACACTGTGGGCGGTG
Organism: Aminobacter sp. P4_D5; assembly: GCF_056401815.1. Lineage (NCBI taxonomy): Bacteria > Pseudomonadati > Pseudomonadota > Alphaproteobacteria > Hyphomicrobiales > Phyllobacteriaceae > Aminobacter > Aminobacter sp. P4_D5. Next base: position 21 of record NZ_JBFUIP010000529.1, read on the forward strand.
GCGATCAGAAGCTTGCCGGCCCCGGCGCGTAGCGCAGCTGTACCCGCGAGCAGCACGGCGCCGGGTATCTCGGCGCTGCCACCCACGACCGCCACCCTTCCGCGCTGGTTCTTGTCTTCACCGTCCTCGTGGCGGGGCAGAGGCATACGCTGCAGCAGCGCTTCGTCCACAGCCGTTGCGTCGTTCATCTAGAACCCACCGGCATGTCGGGCTCGGCGGTGACCGGCGCGCCGTGCTGTTGGAGTGGGGCGACGAAGTTATAGCGCTTCAGCACCAGCGCACCGTCGCGCCCCTTACCGGGATCGAACGCGTATTCAGTAACTGCGCAATTGGCGACGTCGCCTCGCCGGTCGATAGCGAGGATCTGCTCCTCGGTCATGTTCTCCAGGAGGTAGCGCAGACAGAGCACCACGACCTGATGCGCTACGATCAGCAACCTCGCCTGACTGTGGTGCAGCGAAACGGTATCCAGCGCGCTGCGCAAACGCAGGATCACGTCGCACCAAGATTCACCACCGGGCGGCCGGTGATAGAATTTACCCAGCACCCGGCGGAACTCCGCTTGCTCGGGGAATTCCTGTCGAATGCCATGGGAGGTCATCCGGTCGAGGATGCCAAATTCTTTCTCTCGCAGACGCTCATCCTGCAGGAAGTCGGCCGAGGCCACCGGCAGGCCGCCTGCGGCATGGATCAGCTCCGCGGTTTGGATCGCCCGGCGATAAGGGGAGATCAGCACTACATCCGGACGCTCCTCTGGCGGCATCTGCGCGAACCATCGTCCCAGTGCACGGGACTGCTCCTCCCCCAATGGGCTGAGTGGCACATCAACGT
>NZ_JBFUIP010000530.1:0-850 GCF_056401815.1 Aminobacter sp. P4_D5
CACGAGCACGACGTCGATCCCAGCCGAGACGAAGCCCGCGGTCAGCGCCGGCTCCAGCATGTAGCCCGAGAGCCGCGTGTCCTTGCCGATCACGACCCGATGGCGGTGCGTGCCGCGGTTGAAGAATTGCCCGGCCGCCTGGCCGAGTCGCAGCGCCGTGCCGGCATCCATGGGCGCGCGATTGGCGGTGCCGCGGATGCCGTCCGTGCCGAAGAGCTTGCGCTTGGGTGCGCCTGGGAGGGTCTTGAGGGTCATCGGGTTCGTCATGCGTTCCGTAGCCGGACCATCTTGCTACAGGCCGCGCCGACCGGACACAATCACGACATGACCTCTCCGCGCGAACGTGCCCAAGCCTTCTGTGCCCGCTTCGGCCTGCGGGTCCCCATCCTCCAGGCGCCGATGGCCAGCGCCTCGCCGCCCGGTCTCGGCATCGCTGTGGCCCATGCCGGTGGGATGGGCGGGATGGGCGCGCTGCAGTCGAGCCCGGCCGAAATCGCCGATTGGGCCCGGCAGTTCCGGGCCGGCAGCAACGGCGCCTTCCAGATCAACCTCTGGGCGCCTGACCCGAACCCGGTGCGCGACCTCGCACGCGAGGACGCCGCCCGCGCCGCGCTGGCGACGCTCGGGCCGGAGCCGCCGCCGCTGGGCGAAGGGCCCTTCCTTCCGGACTTCGCGGCTCAGTGCCAAGCTATCCTGGCGGCCGGGCCGGCGGTGGTCTCGACCATCATGGGGCTCTGGGAACCGGAATTCGCGGCCGAACTGAAGGCGCGCGGCATCCTCTGGATCTGCAACGCCACCACGCTGGCGGAGGCGCGCGAGGCCGAGGCGGCGGGCGCGGACGCCATTGTCG
>NZ_JBFUIP010000531.1:0-850 GCF_056401815.1 Aminobacter sp. P4_D5
ACCCAGACGGCAAGCCCTTCGACCGGCCGGGCCGCACGACGCTGATCCTGGTGCCCGGTGGTGCCGAGGGCTGGCTGAGCGTGCACAGCCACATGTCGCTCGCGCGCGGGGTTCCCGCCGACAGCCACGGGAACCGGCCGGTCAAGGCCCGGTAAGGGCCTTTCCGGCGTCGCTCAGCGGCAAAGCAGCCGGGTGTTCTCGGTGATGCGGGTGGGGTCCACGATGGAGGGGCCATTCGCCAGAATGTATTCGCGGAAGGTCCGGGCGTTCAGGGACTGCGTGAAGGGGATGATGTCGCGGTTGGGCTGCGCATTGGCCATCACGAACCGCACGTCGAAACGAATCGGATTTAACGACGAGTTCGCGATCCGCGCCACGTAGTTCCAGGTCCCGCCTGATCCAGGCCGCGTCTGTGCGGCCTGAATGGAGAGCTTGTCGGTGCCGATGCAGGACTGCTGAGCCTGGGCCGCCGACACGCAGCCGAGCGCCATCATCACGACAAGTACATGTTTTAGCATGATCTATGTCCCCTAACGCGACGGCGATATGCCCGCACACCAGAACAACCGCAACGCGTGATTTTGTCACGTCCGTCGCATTTTCGGTGCCTCGGCATGCGGTGACGAGACGCGCACATGAAACACGCGCATGGCGGGTCATCGCTTCTTCGCTGGCAATTTTGTTGCGGCAGCCCTATGTGTGCGCCGCAGCAACACCGACAAGACCGTTCAACGCCGCCCGGGCACCTTCGCGCGCGGGCCACAACCACGCCCGGAAGCCCGACCCCATGTCCATGCGTAACCTCGCGATCATCGCGCACGTCGACCACGGCAAGACCACGCTCGTCGAT
>NZ_JBFUIP010000532.1:0-849 GCF_056401815.1 Aminobacter sp. P4_D5
CCACCATGTGGCGGACAACTGCAACCGCATCCTCCTGCGCACGCCGACCGGCCATTGGCTCGCCGCCGTGCCGCCGGCGCGGATGGACGCCGCGCTCGATGTCGCGGTGCTGGCCGTGCCGGGCCTGGTCGGCCCCGCCGTGGCCTTCCGCACCGCACCCGCCATCCGCCGCGGCGAGGGCGTGGTGGCCTATGGCTTCCCCTTGGCGGGGCTGCTGAGCTCCGATCCCAAGCTCACGCGCGGCGAGGTGAACGGGCTGCGCGGCATCGGCGACAACCCCAACCAGTTCCAGATCAGCGCCGAGGTCCAGCCCGGCAATTCCGGCGGGCCGCTGGTGGACATGCAGGGCAACATCGTCGGCGTCGTGGTCTCCAAGCTGAACGCCCAGGCCGTGAGCCGCCGTACCGGCGACATCGCGCAGAACGTGAACTTCGCGGTGCAGGGCCAGGCGGCGCTGGGCTTCCTCCGCCGCGCGGGGGTGGAGGCCCGCACGGCCGAGAGCACGGGGCCGGAACGCAGCGCGCCCGATATCGGCGAGCTCATCCACCGCAGCACGCTCTTCATCCGCTGCGAGCGCTGATGCGGAGCCGGAACGCCGGCGGGACCCCACCCCTCGCGGAACCCCACGCCCTTGGCTAGTCTGCGCCCAACCCCAGGGAGAATCCCATGCAACGCCGCGCATTGTTCGCCGCCCCGGCCCTCGCCGCGCCCGTGCTCCTGACCTCGGAGGGTCAAGCGCAGGCACCGCGCGTCGTCACCGAGGAATTCATGGTGCCGGCGGGCGAAGGGAGCCCAGGCATCGAGATCTTCGTCCGCAACAAGCGGCCCGAGACCATGACGGCCTTCTCC
>NZ_JBFUIP010000533.1:0-848 GCF_056401815.1 Aminobacter sp. P4_D5
CATCGACATCGGCGCCGGGCTGGGTGATCAGCTCGGCCGGCAACAATTCGCGCGAGAGCAGCCGCGCGTCGAAGGGGCGCCCGGCCGCGCGGCCGACGAAACCCCCGGGCGCAAAGGCCGCGACCATGTCGGCGCTCATGATGCCGGTGCCGAGGACGCGATCCTGCAGGCTGGCGTGCTCCTCGTAGTAGCGCAGCAGGGTAGGAAGCTCGGCCGCCACCGCGGCGAGAGCGCCCAGCAGCGTGGCAATGCCGTCCGGCGCCAGATCCTGCGCCACGCCGCCGGGCATCACGCGGTCCATCATCAGCCGGTGGCCGAAGGCGAAGGCGTTGGCGCGCAGCAGCCCCTCGCGCAGCAGGCCCATCCGCGCGTGGATCACCGCGAAGGCCGCGTCGTTGGCGATGAAGCCGAGGTCGTTGAGATGGTTGAGCAGCCGTTCCAGCTCCAGCATCGCCGCGCGGAGCGCCACCGGGCGGAGGGGAACCTCAACGCCGAGCGCCGCCTCGGCCGCGCGGGCGAAGGCGATGCTGTGCGCGACCGTGCTATCGCCCGAGAGCCGCCCCGCGAAGCGCGCCGCCGCCCGCGGCGACTTGCCCTGGATCAGCGTGAGATGGCCCTTGTGCAGATAGCCCAGCCGCACCTCCAGCCGGACGATGACCTCGCCCTGGATGTGGAAACGGAAGTGTCCCGGCTCGATGATGCCGGCATGGATGGGGCCGACGGGGACGGTGTGGACGCCCTCGCCTTCCACCGGCAGGAATTCCATGGGGTACGGGTCCGGCTCGTGCCGCGCGGGCCGTCCGGAGAGTGGGCCCAGCAGCGGCCAACGCCCGTGGTCGAGCCAGGGG
>NZ_JBFUIP010000534.1:0-841 GCF_056401815.1 Aminobacter sp. P4_D5
CGCATCGCTCTCCAGCACATAGGCGGAGGAGCGCAGGAAGACGGCTTCGCGGATCTGCGGCAGGATCTTCCATACCCACCAAGTGCAGCCCACCGCTAGGATCACGGCGCCGACATAGAAGTGGATCAGCGCCGTCGCGGCGAAGGAACTGACGAGGATGGCAGCGGCCGGCACGACGTTCTCGGAGGTGCGGTACACTGGGCTGCCGGGCGAGTTCATCTTGCGGATGTGGACGCCGAGCTTCACGTGCTCGGCATCCATCAGCTCCTGCAGCTTTTGGCGCTCCTGGCCGGCCCAGGGGTGGTCTGACGTCTCGCTCAAGTGCCGCTATGCCCCTCTGCGGCGCGCAGCTCGAAGGCGGCGGCCATCAGGGCGCGCGTATAGGGCTCGCGGGGATTTTGGGTAAGGGCCTCGGCCTCGCCGGCTTCGACGATCTTGCCGTTCTTCATGACGATGATGCGGTGCGCCATGGCGCGCACGACGCGTAGGTCGTGGCTGATGAAGAGGTAGGCTAGGCGGTGCTTCTCCTGCAGTCCCCGCAGCAGCTCCACCACCTGCGCCTGCACGCTGACGTCGAGCGCGCTGGTCGGCTCGTCCAGCACGACGAGGCGCGGTTTCAGCACGAGCGCGCGSGCGATGSCGAYGCGCTGGCGCTGGCCGCCGGAGAAYTCGTGCGGRTAGCGTTCAGCCATGGCGGGATCGAGGCCGACCTCCTCCAGCGCCTGCCCGACCTTCACTGCGCGGCCGGCGGCATTGAGGCCGGGCTCGTGCACGGTCAGCCCCTCGCCCACGATCTCGCCGGCATTCATGCGCGGCGAGAGCGAGCCGTAGGGGTCCTGGA
>NZ_JBFUIP010000535.1:0-839 GCF_056401815.1 Aminobacter sp. P4_D5
CTGCACGAAGGAGAGGCCGATATATTCGACGCCCAGCGGCAGGACGAATTCCAGGTCGGCGCGGTCCTTGGCGGTGAGCGCCGGGATGGGCAGGGCCACGTCCGGCACGTTCACGCCCTTGCGGTCGGAAAGGGCGCCGCCGACCATGACCTCGGTCTCCAGGTGGTCGTTCTCCACCTGGCGGACGACGCGCAGGCGCAGCTTGCCATCGTCGAGCAGAAGGGTGGTGCCGATGCGGGCGGCGTTAATGATCTCCGGGTGAGGGAGCTGGACGCGCTTAACGTCGCCTGGTGTTGGGTTGAGGTCGAGGCGAAACCGGCTGCCGGTGGTCAGCTGGACCCGGCCCGCACCGAACTTGCCGACGCGCAGCTTGGGGCCCTGGACGTCGGCGAGGATGCCGACGGGGCGGCCGGTCTTGCGCTCGACCTCTCGGATGATGGCGATACGGGCCGCGTGATCCTCGTGGCTGCCATGGGAGAAGTTGAGGCGGAAGACGTCCGCGCCTTGACGGAAGAGCTTCTCGATCATCTCCAGCGAGGAGCTGGCCGGGCCGAGGGTGGCGATGATCTTGGTGCGGCGGTGGCGGCGCAACGGAATGCGCGCGCGGACGGAGCCCTCGGGCACGCGCAAGGCGGGCGGCGGCGCGCCGGGCGAGCGGAGCGATTCGGCCTCGATGCCGAAGAGCTCGGCCACGTCGTCGACCCGGTCGGCGGGGACGCGCTTCCACTGGCTGACGGCAGCCGTGGAGATGTTGAGGGCGGAGGCGATGCGGGTGACCGCACCGCGGCGGGCGAGGATATCCTCGAGGACGGGATCGCGCATGCGGTTCAATTATCATT
>NZ_JBFUIP010000536.1:0-838 GCF_056401815.1 Aminobacter sp. P4_D5
CCGCGATGCCCGCGCCGATGCCGGCGCCGCCGCCGGTGACGAGGGCGGCCTGCCCGGAAAACCTCATGCGGCGCCCTCCATCACGATGACACGTGCGGGGGCGCCATCGCTGTCCGGAAGCTTCAGGGGAAGACCGATCACCGTGTTCCGCGGCTGCGTCATCGCGCCCATGTTGCAGAGGTATTCGAACATGATGATGCCGCGCGCGAGCAGGTGGTAGTGCGTGACGTGCTCGGGCAGCGGCGGGCGCTTCTCGCCGGTCAGGAAGTACCGGATGCAGTGATCCTGCGGGAAGTCGAAGCCGACGGCCTTGATGCCCTGCTCGCGGAGCCAGATGGAGGCCTCGGCGGTCATCCAGGGGGCGTTGAGCCAGAACTCCGGTGTGTCGATGCTGGCTCGCTCGTCCCAGCGGGCGCGGATCAGGGCGAAGTCGCCGGGCTGGAGGTGGGCGCCGGCCCTGGACAGGGCTTCGGCGGATATCGCGGTGTTGGCCGGCACGTCGGAGATATCCAGGACAGCGCCGGGGCCGGTGGTCATGTCGAGGGTGATGGCATCGGTGGTGAAGCCGTCGGGGTCGACGTGGCGCGGGCTGTCCATATGGGTGAAGGCGTGGACGTTCCAGCCGGCCCAGGTGGCCTGACCGCCGCCGGTGGCGTGCGTCTTGGCGAAGCGCCGATCGACTTCCCAGCGAAAATGACTGGTCTTGATCGGCGTGGAGAGGTCGATGAGTTTCATGTGGATCTCATAGGATGGGGTCCAGGGCAAAAAGCCCTGACGGGGGCTGGCCGCGAAGCGGAGATGGCGGGCAGCGCCCCTCGTTCAAGCGTCTTTCCAGGGC
>NZ_JBFUIP010000537.1:0-838 GCF_056401815.1 Aminobacter sp. P4_D5
ATCCTGTATCGCATCGCCCCCGAAGGCCGCATGACGGTCTGTCGCTTCATGGTCGACCCCGGAGCGGATGGCGTGGTGCCGGGCGAGGTGCGCTTCTCCTTCGACTATCGCCATCCCTCGAACGAGACGCTGGATCGCTTGCTGGCCGAGGCCGACGCTGCCTTCGCCGCGATCGCCGCGCGCCGGAAGCTGTCGGTGAAACGCGAGCCCTATTGGACCTTCCGCGCCGTGGTCTTCGACCAGGGCCTGGCTGCTCGCCTGCGAGAGGGTGCCGACCGGCATGGCGCCCGCTACCGCGACATCCTCTCGGGCGCGGGCCACGACGCCTATCACGCCGCCGCACGCATGCCGTCCGTGATGCTCTTCATCCCCTGCCATGGCGGCGTCAGCCACCATCCCAGTGAATCCATCTCTCGCGAATGGTCGGAGAAGGGCTTGCGCGTGCTCGCCGATGCCGTCATCGCCACCGCTGACACCAAGGACTGACAAGATGCGTATCGCCGTCGGCGGTTTTCTCCACGAGAGCCACTCCTTCGCCCCCGTCGCCACGAACTGGCAGAATTTCCTGCAGCCCGGCGGCCTGCCGCCGCTGCAGCGCCCGGGTGGGATGCTYGACGGCCTGCACGGCACTTCCTCCTGCGCCGCCGCCGCCATCACCGAGGCTTTGGCGCAGGGTGCAACCATCGCCCCCCTGGGCTGGACCTTTGCCCAGCCCGCCGGCCCCGTGACGCGCGAGGCCTTCGAACGCATCAGCGCGATGATCCTCGATGCGCTCTCGCAGGCGCTGATGGACGGCCCGCTCGATGGTATCTTCCTCGACCTGCACGGCGCCATGGTC
>NZ_JBFUIP010000538.1:0-837 GCF_056401815.1 Aminobacter sp. P4_D5
GAGCAGCATGATCGCACGGAAGCGCAGCACGACCTTCAGGCTCGCCATGTAGCCCTCGATCATGCCGTTCATGACCCATTCGAAGCTGCGGCCGAACCAGCCCGGCTTGTGCTCCGCATCGGAGGCCATGCGCGCGGCGACCATGGGCGTCACGGTCAGCGAGATGATCGCCGAGAAGGCGACGGCCACGGCCAGCGTGACGGAGAACTCGCGGAACATCCGCCCCACGATCCCCGGCATGAAGAGCAGGGGGATGAAGACCGCGATGAGCGAGAGGGTGATGGAGACGACGGTGAAGCCGATCTGCCGCGCGCCCTCCAGCGCCGCGGCCATCGCGGGCATGCCCTTCTCGCGCAGTCGCGTCATGTTCTCGATCATGACGATGGCGTCGTCCACGACGAAGCCGACGGAGATGGTCAGCGCCATCAGCGAGAGGTTGTCGAGCGAGTAGCCGAGCAGCCACATCACCGCGAGCGTGCCGAGCAGCGAGAGCGGCACCGAGATGGCGGCGGCGAAGACCGCGGCCTTGCGGCGCAGGAAGGCGGCCACCACCAGCACCACCAGGATGATCGAGATGATTAGCGTGCGCTGCACCTCGTCGACGCTGGCGCGGATGGTCTCCGAGCGGTCGCGGATGGTGTGGATGTTCACGCCGTTCGGCAGACAGCGCTGCAGGTCGGGCAGGATGCCCTGGATGGCGTCCACCACCTCGATCACGTTCGCGTCGGGCTGCTTGAAGATGACGGCGATGACGGCGGGCCGGCCGTTGTAGCTGCCGCCCTGCCGTCGGTCCCGCACGCCGAGCTCGACATGGGCGATGTGGGAGAGGCGCAGGAT
>NZ_JBFUIP010000539.1:0-836 GCF_056401815.1 Aminobacter sp. P4_D5
GCTGAAGGCCCGCGCGTGAATTCAGGACTGCTGGCAGGACAGGTCGCGCTCGTCACGGGGGCCAGCCGGGGAATCGGCCGGGCCACGGCCCTGGCGCTGGCGGCGATGGGCGCGCATCCCGTGCTGACGGCGCGCAGCCAGGGCGGTCTCGAGGAGACGGACGACCTGATCCGCGCTTCAGGCGGCACGGCGACGCTGCTGCCGCTCGACATGGTGCGCGAGGCCGAGCAGCTCGACATGCTGGGCCCGTCGATCGTGGAGCGCTTCGGGCGGCTGGACATGCTGGTGCATGCGGCCGGCATCCTGTCGAAGCTGACGCCCGCCGCGCACATCATGCCGCGCGACTGGGAGGAGAGCCTCGCGGTCAACACGACGGCGACCTGGCGGCTCATCCGCACCTGCGATCCGGCGTTGCGCGTGGCTCCCGCGGGCGGGCGCGCCATCGTGCTGACCGACAGCTACGCCGAGCGGCCGACGGCCTATTTCGGGCTCTATGCCGCGGCCAAGGCGGCGCAGGCGCATCTCGTGCGCTGCTGGGCGGCAGAGTCCGAGCAGACGCCGATGCGCATCGCGCTCGTCGATCCCGGCCCGGTCGCGACGAACCTGCGCTGGGCGGCCTTCCCCGGCGAGGATCCCAGGTCGATCCGGCAGCCGGACGAGGTGGGCGCGGCGATCGCCAACCTCATGGCCGGGAGCCTGGAGCATGGCGCGACCCTCAGACTTTAGGCGCCCGGCCCAACCCGGCGGCGCGCTCCCAACCGCCCGCGCGCAAGGCGCGCGGCGCGCCCGGACCAACCTTGTCTCTGGCGCCCCAGTGGCGGCGCGAAGGCAAGCTC
>NZ_JBFUIP010000540.1:0-836 GCF_056401815.1 Aminobacter sp. P4_D5
GGCCTGGAATCCGCCTCCAGGCAGCCCGGCCGGCCAGCACGCGCCGCCCGAGCGCGTCATCTGTCCGGTGCGCGGCCGCGGCGAGGTCTGGGAGATGGTCAGCCCCGGCATGGAGCTGCATAACCTGCATATCCACCAGGGCAATTTCCGGCTCGCTCGCGTGGGCGATCCTGGTGCTCCGCCGGACCTTACACCGCAGGTTGCGATGACCGATCCGGGCGGCATGCTCGCCGGACTCCATCGTCCCGAGGCCGCCACCGCCCTGGTCTGGCACGACAGCCTGCCCATCGCGCCGCGATGGGATGGAGTGCCCGGCCGAACCTTCATCTACCTGCCCTTTGCCGCTGAGGTGCAGGAGGGGCTCTACCCGGTGCACTGCCACATCCTCGAGCACGAGGACAAAGGGATGATCGCGGCCGTTCGTGTTTTGCCACCAGCGCCGATGCGCGATGCGCGTCCAGTACCAACCGATCCTGCCTTGCTCGCTGCGCTGCTGGACCCGGAAGGACGGCTTCCTGCCAGTTGCCTCAGTCCTTGAAGGGGAGCTGCGAGACATCGCATTTGCTCAGCATCGGATCGAAACGTATATGGGCGACTGAACCGCTCGGTCGAGGATTGAGGGTCTTCGCAAAAGGTGAGGACGCGTCCAGCACGTTGAAAGCCCTCGGCGGCGGGCTCGCTTCAGATGGACGAACGGCAGGTTTCGGGATTGGCGTCGGCTCGCTCGAAAGGCCAGGTTGGGCGCTAAGCTGACGCCGAAGCCACCGCCAGCTTACCGGCGGTTAAATCCCCCACCACGCGCTTTCATGCTTGTTTCATCCACGGAGTATTGGCAC
>NZ_JBFUIP010000541.1:0-835 GCF_056401815.1 Aminobacter sp. P4_D5
CCCTTTTGCCCGGTGAGGCGCTGACCGCCGGCGAACTCGCGCGCGTGGCCGGTATCGGCGCGGCGGCGGCGAGCGCGCAGGTGAAGGCGCTGGTCGAATCCGGGCTGGTCTCGGTCCATGCCCAGGGGCGGCACCGCTACCACCGGCTGGCCGGCGAGGAGATCGCCTCCGCGCTCGAGACACTGATGGCGTTGCCTCAGGTCAGCCCGCGCAAATCCTGGCCGCATGGCGATGCCTTCCGGCAGGCGCGGCTGTGCTGGCATCACGTGGCCGGGCGGATCGGCGTGGCCCTGCACGAGCGTCTATCCGGCGACGGCTGGATCGCCGCGGCCCCGGGTGGCTGGGCCGCGACGGAATCCGGCGAGGCGCGTCTCGAAAAGCTGGGCGTGGACCTGGCCGCAGCCCGCCGCGCGCCCCGCTTCGCCTGTGACTGCATGGACTGGTCCGAGCGCCGGCCGCACCTCGCCGGCGGGCTGGGCCGTGAGATCACCTCGATGATGACGCGCCGCCTCTGGCTCACCCGCATCGAGCCCTCGGCGACGGATCTGCTCCAGCGGCGCCGGCTGGCCTGCACGCCGGAAGGGGCCCGGGCGCTCTCGGCGGAGTTCGGCATCGGAGCATGATGTTTTTTTGTGCCCTCARACGCCGGGCGSCSSCTCCGGCGSCTTGGCTTCGCCGCGCCGCTGGTACGCCAGGCGGCGCTGTCGGTCGGGCAGCGCCGGCCGCGATGCGGCCGGATGGCTCATCGGGCGCCTCGATCCTGTTCGCGACGCCATGAGCCCTGTTACTCGCGTGGGCGCGGCGATGTCCGCCATGACCGCGGTCTCGCAGTTCC
>NZ_JBFUIP010000542.1:0-835 GCF_056401815.1 Aminobacter sp. P4_D5
GCTTTGAGCTGACGGATGAAGGTAGGATATTGTATGAATATATTAGAAAGGCTTGTGATAATATAGATGAGGCAGAATCCGCTATTGCTAACTCAAAAGACAATATTTCTGGTGAAATTCGTATCTGTGTTATTAGCAATTTTTCTAGTAATGTTCTAAATACGATTTTGCAAACATATAATGAGCAATGTCCGGCTGTTTCGATAAAGATAGATGTTCTAACATGGGATAATATATCTAAGATTGTTGTAAATAATGATTATGATGTTGGCATAACACCTATATCATATCGGCGCGCCGACCTCAAATATAGTTTTCTTGAGAGAGAATATCACAACATTTATTGTGGAAAAGATCATCGATTGTTTGGAGTTATGCCGGAGATTGGTTCGCTCTCAGGTGAGCAGTTCATTCTGACGGGGTCAGATGAGCCGGAATCGTTAACACGATTCCGCTTGCGACATGGACTTGGCGAGAGGGTGACCGCAAGAACCCCGAGCTTGGAGGAGGCAAAGCGTCTTGCGATTGCAGGTGTCGGCCTTTGCATTCTGCCCCAGCAAATGGTTGCTGAGGACGCAGCCAAAGGTTCGCTCTGGCCGTTAATGACGCCTTCCGACGAAGCGTCCTGCGATATCTACATTATTACAAATATCAATGCGCCGAAGAAACGGTCCAAGGATATGTTTATTCAGCTGGCTGAGGGACTTAGGAACTCCTGAGTTATCGTTGGTCGGCCAGTGATCGGCTGCATTTTTCGGGTTAGTCTTTCAAGCGGACCAAAGCTCGCGGCCAGGCTGCTGATGCGTCCGTTACCGTGAAATCCACATTGACATCG
>NZ_JBFUIP010000543.1:0-834 GCF_056401815.1 Aminobacter sp. P4_D5
GCGCACGCTCATGCGATCCGTGTCTCACAGCCCCAAGCCCCACGGCCCGGATCACGCGCCCGGCTGAAGCGCACGCTCATGCGATCCGTGTCTCACAGCCCCAAGCCCCACGGCCCGGATCACGCGCCCGGCTGAACGGTCGATGGCAACTCGGCAACGGCCGGGCGCGTTGGCATCGTGGCACCAAGAAAATGGCCTGCTCGGATGTTTCCTCCAAGCAGGCCAATGACATTGCGTAAGGCGCGCACTTGTGTGTGCTTGTAGCTAGATGGATTGATGCGCCCTATGTAGGTGGTCACATTGGAGCGTGACGGCGGCTAATTAGCCCACCCGGCAGCGGAGGGACAGCTGCCGCACCCAATGCCCGGGCGAGGGCAATTTCATTGTGATATCAAACCTGATTTTCGCCAAGAATAAAATTCGTTACAACTGTGGATCAGAGATAGGTGTGCCTTTCAATCAGCACTGTCTCAATTTGGATTGTAATGTGGGGGCAAGCAGAGTACGGCGCGCAGAAACGGCCTGCCGAGCTCAGGTTTCAACAGGCCGTCCCTGCGCAGCTCTGCCCATGCCGGAGGACACAGTGCCGCGCGCGAGCGATACTGCCACTGGTGCATAAAAAATAGTAGGCCCGCCGGCGCGAGGCCGACACGCCATGCTAGAGCGTGTCGGATGGAAAAACACGCTCACGGAGTGCGGAGATCACCCTCGCGGGAAGGTAATCTCCGGGCGTAGCTGAGGACTGCGCCCATTGGGCTCCGCTCGATCAAACGTCGTGCGCCCAAATCAAGTTCCCGCTATTGAAGGCGAACCCTGTGGCATTAGAACTTGTAG
>NZ_JBFUIP010000544.1:0-831 GCF_056401815.1 Aminobacter sp. P4_D5
GAGACACCCAGCGCGTTCGCAATCGCCATGAGGCGACTGGCCGCGATACGGGTGYCTCCCGTCTCATAGCGGTGGAGCTGTGCGCCCGTRACGCCGATAAGTCCRGCMAGCCGCTTTTGGCTGATGTCTTTRAAAATTCGGATCTGCTTGATCCTACGACCGACGTCGCTATCGGCGGATGTCGGCGAGCGATTGGAWMGGGTGTCGGATGGGGGCATCGGCGGGTTCTCATTCTCAGCCGAGCGGGGACGTCAGCGAGTTACCCGGGGATTTCTTGCAATTTCGGGATCAAGCGTGAGGTAAAAGTTTGCATTCGCGGTTTCGATCCTGTGCATGAATGCGTCCCGCGCCTTGCGGGGTGGGGCGGGCGATCGCGGCGAGGGGCGAGCGGGAGCAAGCGCGACTCGCGCTTCGCGATGACGGCGAGAGAGTGTCCGTACGCCGGACATCCTTGGCGGGCCGCTGTTGCCTGGCCCGCGCTCAGGCTCTCGAGAGTTGGGTCAGTCKAAGRGCTTCGGCCTTGSTGMGCACRTCSCCGTCGGWYCCAAAAAGCKCGCGGAAATGCKCRACSAGTTCAYCSACCGTCATCGGGCCCGCGCTCTKGGASCAGGCGGTCAATSTCGAACGCWATGGCRCGTCGGCGGAGGATTTAGCTTCRCGRCGCAAGGCYGTTTCGATCATCGGACTTAGTTCCGGCATCCAACTCTCCCAAGTTGGGGAAACCCTAAAGTTCRCTCGGCATTCAGCAAGCACCAAATGTTATGACGAACAGACTTATCCCGGCTTTTTCAGCACGTTGCGAATGCATCGCATTTACTGCCAGTCACACTC
>NZ_JBFUIP010000545.1:0-828 GCF_056401815.1 Aminobacter sp. P4_D5
CGAAGGTGCCGCTGCCGTGCAGCACGTGATGGGCGTAGATGGCGGTGATGGCCGGCAGGTCCCCGGCCTCGGCGTCGCGGATGATCACGGCAGGCCGAGCTCCCGGGCCAGCAAGGTGGCGAGGCGCAGCAGCGCGCGGTCCCGCCCCGCGGCGGCGACTAGCGAGAGGCCGACCGGCGCGCCATCCACCTTCGCGACGGGGATGCTGACCTCGCAGAGCCCACCCAGCCCGGCAATCGCGGTGACGCCCATGGTCGCCTCGCGCACGGCATTCTGCTCCGCCGGGCTGACGTTCAGCTTCGGCGCGGCGCAGGGGCTGGTCGGATAGGCCATCACGGCTCCGCCCGCGAGCATGGTCGCGATGCGCAGCCGGAAGGCGCGGCGGAAGGCGCGGCCGGCGGCCGCCTTCTCGGGGTCCATCTCGCGCGCCGCCGCGAAGCGCTCGGCGACGCCGGGCCCGAAGCGTGGCGCGGTGGCGGCGACCCAGCTCCCCAGCGTGGCCCAGGCCTCCTGCGCCTGGGCGCAGCGGAAATGCTCATAGAGGACCGGCAGCCCCTCGGGCGCGACCTCGACCCGCATGGGTGCGCCAGCGATCGCCTCCAGCGCCTCCATGGCATGGCCCATGGCGCGGGCGGTGGCGGGCTCGGCGTTGATCCAGGCCTCCTCGGCCTTGAGGATCGGGCCGGGAAGGCCAGCCCCCTCGGCCGGCAGCAGCACGGAGCCGACCTTCTCCATCACCCCCGCAGATCGGGCGAACCAGCCGCAGGTGTCGAAGCTGGGGCCGAGCCCGCAGGCGCCGGCGAGGCTGACCGCGCCCCAGCTCGGGCG
>NZ_JBFUIP010000546.1:0-827 GCF_056401815.1 Aminobacter sp. P4_D5
GCATAGGGGTTCTTCACGACGGCGATGACGCCGACCTTGCGCAGCGGCAGATCGTCGGGACGGCCGGATTCGACCATCTTGTTCTCGACGACGGTCATCCAGCGGCGGATCTCGATCTGCATGGGCGCTTCTTCCCCGAATTGGCCGGCGGCCAGCCTGCGACAGCAGACCATCTCTTGCAATAGCTTCGTTAACTAGGCATTAAGCCTGGGCATGCACGGGAGGACGGCCCATGACCAGCACGTATCAGCCGATCGTCAAGAATGGGACCGACCACCTCAGCGCGGTCCGCGACGGGCGGGCCGTGTATCTCAACGGCCAGATGGTTGGCGACGTCACCACCCATCCGGCCTACCGTAACGCCGTGGGTTCGGCGGCCATGCTCTACGACCACCAGGCCCGCCCCGAGAGCATCGAGCGCATGACCTTCGACCTCGGCGGCGGCCGTCGCGTGAACCGCGCCTGGCAGCACCCGCGCAGCCATGCCGAGATGGTCGAGCGCCGGAAGGCGCTGGTGGAATGGGCCGAGCTGACCTGCGGCTTCCTCGGCCGCTCCCCCGACCACGTCGCCTCCTCCGTCTCCGCCCAGTACATGGGCGCCGAGGTCTTCGACCGGCACGACCCCGCGCGCGGAAAGGCCTTCCGCGATTGGTACGAATACGCCCGCAGCAGCGACCTCTTCCTCACCTACGTCATCAACAACGTGCAGGGCGACCGCTCCAAAGCCTTCGGCGACCAGGGCGAGGGCGCGGAGGACATGGTCGCCCGCATCGTCGACGAGGACAGCTCCGGCATCACCATCCGCGGCGCCAAGCTCTTCGCGACGT
>NZ_JBFUIP010000547.1:0-825 GCF_056401815.1 Aminobacter sp. P4_D5
GATCAGCATCGTCATCGACGTTCCCCCGCATATCGAGAGGGCGATTCACCGCCTCGGCCGAAGAGGCCTCGGCGGATCGCGCTCTACTCGGCCTGGATGTTCGCCTCGCGCACCAGCCGCGTCCAGTCGGCGCGCTCGCGGCGCATGCGCGCGTCGAGCTCCGCGCCCGTGCCGAAGTCCGAGATGGAGCCAAGGGTCAGCATCTGCGCCACCGTCTCGGGCTGCGTCATGATGGCGCGGAAGGCGTCCTCCAGCAGCTGGCGCCGCTCCGGCGGGATGCGCGCGGGCGCGAGCACGCCGTTGAAGCCCATCAGGCCCCAGTCCACGCCGGCCTCCTTCGCCGTCGGCACGTCGGGGATGCTGGGCTGGCGCGTCGGCGAGGAGATGGCGATGACGCGGGCCCGGCCGCCCTCCACCGCGCCGCGGAAGACGCCGTAATTGCCGATCATCAGCTGCGTGTCGCCGGCCAGCAGGCCCTGCAGCGCCGGGCCGGTGCCGCGATAGGGCACGTGCGTCATCTCGACGCCCGCCGCTCGGCGCCAGGATTCATAGGCGAGGTGCGGACCCGAGCCGATGCCGGCCGAGCCGAAGTTCAGCGCCCCGGGCCGCGCCTTCAGCAGCGCCACGAACTCCGCCTGCGTGCGCGCCGGAAGGTTCGCCGGGACGACCAGCACGAAGGGTCCGGCGGTGAGCTGCGCCACGCCGGAAAAATCGCGCTGCGTGTCGAAGGGCAGGGTCGGATAGAGCGCGTGGGTGATGCCGAGGTTGCCGTTGTCGCCCAGGAAGAGCGTGTAGCCGTCGGGATCGACGCGGGCCATGTACTCC
>NZ_JBFUIP010000548.1:0-824 GCF_056401815.1 Aminobacter sp. P4_D5
ATCCAGTCCGCCCGGGTCACGATGAGCGGCAGGCCGAAGGGCGCCGTGACCGTCTCCACCGTGCAGCCCTCCGGCAGCGCGGCCTCGGCGGCGTCGGCGATCCGCGCCGTCACCGAATCGGTGGTGTTGCTGTTCACGACGAGGATGCGGCAGGGCATCTGGTTCTCCGGAATGGGGGTTGTTCTGGCGCGTGATTCGGACGGCGAGGTCATCACGCTAGATGGTGCCCGGTCAGCGGGAAGTGCTGTATCCTATCCCGCGATGGCTCCAGACACCCAGGCCCTGGCCGATCCCGGCCCCAGCTACACCGGCGCGATCCGCGGCGCCGGCGGGGCCAAGCATGGCCGCTTCCTCGGCCGAATCGGCACGCGCGCCGCCGTCATCCTGATCCTGATGTTCTCCGTCCTGGCCTTCCTGGCCGGCAACTCGCTGTTCCTGCTGACCCGCCAGGGCGCGATCATCGAGGAGATGGGCGTGCGCGACCGCGCCGCTATCGAGGCCGTGGACGACTTCTCTACCGACGTGGCCGACTTCGCCCAGGGCTTCGCCGCCGTCCTGGCCGGCGTCCTGCCGCCGACCGTCACCGCCGTGCGCATGCAGCGCAACGCCGAGGGCATCATGGAGAGCTTCGACCTCCTGATGTCCATCGTGGGCAGCCGGATCGATCCCATCGCGGCCGCGGGCGCGCGTGACATGCGGGCCCGCCTGCCCGACCTCGGCGAGCGCACGCGCGACGCCTTCGCGCGCCGCCAGCGCGACCAGTACGCGCCGCTGCAGGAGGAATGGCTCGACATGGTCGTGGCCTTCAACCGGCTCTCGAGCGA
>NZ_JBFUIP010000549.1:0-823 GCF_056401815.1 Aminobacter sp. P4_D5
GCGATGACACGCTCGCGGTACAGCTGCTCGTCCCGGCGCAGCTTTTCCGCGGCGAGGTCATGCGCCGTCACGGCCTGCAGGAAGAGTCGCTGCGCCTCCACCAGCTCGGTGCTGCGGAGCTGGGCAATGACCTGTCCCTGTCGGACGAATTCGTCGGGCGAGACGGTGAGCGTCTCCAGCAACCCCGCCGCGGGCGCGGCGATGACACGCAGTTGCTGGGGTGGAACGACGACCACGCCGGGTAGCGCGATCTCGGCCGGGCCGCTTTCGGGCTCGGGATTCCCCAGCTCGAAGGCGCCGCTGCGCAGCTGTCTCTCGTCCAGCCGGATGAGCACGTCGGGCGTACCTGGCTGCGCGAAGGCGGGCGCAGCAAGGGCAAGCAACAGGGGCGCGCAAAAGCGGCGCGCGATGGCCAACGGCATCACGTTCTCCAAAACTGACGGTTCCGCATCCCCCCGGATGTCGCGGCCCGGCCCTGCTGCGGTCGGTGCCGATGGAAGATTAACTATGGGTAATATATTGGCCATTACAAGTGGCCGACTGAATCGGAATAGGCGGGGGAGGCTTTACCCGTGCTGAATGGTAGCTTGCGGGAAACTGAACGGAGCGCGTTCCGCATGATCCTCCCCGTCACCGGTGCAACGGCCCGCTTCGGCCGCACGATCGCCAGGCGTTTCGCGGTGGACGGCGCGAAAATCATCGCGGCAGAACGGCGTGGGGAGCGGCCTTCGGAGTTGCGTGACGAGCCCGGTCAGGAGGTCGTGCTGCCGCTGAGATCGGCTGTGCGCGATCGCGAGAGGATGCCGGTCGGCCAGGCCTTCGG
>NZ_JBFUIP010000550.1:0-822 GCF_056401815.1 Aminobacter sp. P4_D5
GCCTGCTCCTCGAGCCCGCGCAGCCGTTCCTGGAAGGCGGCGGGGCGGGCGAAATACTCGATGCCGATGCCGAGCAGGGAAAGGGGCGAGACCTTGAGGAGTTCCGCGAGGCGGCGGATGGTCTCCAGCTTGATGACCTCGCCCTTTTCGTAACGGTAGAGTGCGGCGCGCGAGACGCCGAGTCGCGCGGCGATTTCCTCCACCCGCATGCCCGATTCCATGCGATAGGCCCGCAGCTGCTGTCCAATCTCAGCGAATTTCATGAAATTTGCCCTGTCGCYCGCAGATTACAACCATAAGGTGGCACTGGAATAGATACACAACCAACTCTAACGAGATTAACCTTCGCCCTGCAAGACATGGATCAAAAATCATCACGCTCCTTTGGATACCCCATCGGGCGATTCCGGCCTAGGCTCCCTTTCCATGAATCCAGACCTCCACTCGACCCTCACCGGCTGGCGCCGGCATCTCCACGCCAATCCGGGCCTGACCCTCGACGAGGGCGAGACGRCCAACTTCGTGGTGGAGAAGTTGCGGTCGCTGGGCGTCACCGACATCGAGAGCGGCATCGGGGGCCATGGCGTCGTGGCCACCTTGCGGAGGCAGGCGAGCGTCGTGGGCGGCAACCGCAGCRTCGGSCTGCGCGCCGACATGGACGCCCTGCCCATCCAGGAGGCGGACGAGACCCTGCCGCACCGCAGCCGCAAGCCCGGCGTGATGCACGCCTGCGGCCATGACGGGCATACTGCGGCGTTGCTCGGCGCTGCCGCGCTTTTGCAGGCCGACACCTCCTGGAGCGGCACGGTGCGGCTGGTCTTC
>NZ_JBFUIP010000551.1:0-821 GCF_056401815.1 Aminobacter sp. P4_D5
CACCAGGACTTCATGAATCAGGACATCCGTGCCCGCTGCATGTCGAATGAGATTCTCATCTGGCTTGGTATCACCTGAGAGGGTGACGGAGCGCGCCCCGTAGTCGATGCGATAGCCCACGGATGGCTTCAGCAGATCCCCATGATCAACTGCGAAGGCGGTGACCTTCACACCAGCTTCTTCGAACACGACGCCGTCACCCTGGAAACCATGCGTCTCGATCCCCGTCGCAGCGATGCCGATTCCTTCGTCAGCGATGCGCATGCGGATGTCGGTGGCGAASGCCTCSCGCAAGCCGTTCGCCAGGCGTGTCAACGTGCTCGGCGTGGCGGTTCCCTCCGACGGCCCCCAAAGCCTGAGCGGCTTGGTGCGAGACGCAAAGGGGGCGGTCATGTAACCCGTCAGCCATAGGTCGGGCAGACCACTGACATGGTCCGAGTGATAATGTGTGAGGAATACAGCATCGAGGCCCCTGCCGAACGACAGGCGCAACTGGTGCAGCCGCACTGTGACCCCTCGACCTGCGTCAAACAGCAGTGTGAGGCCGCCAGCCTGCACCAGGGTCGCTGGGCCGAAGCGTGTCGCACTCGGCTCGGGCGAGCCGGTGCCCAGTAAGGTGACGACGATATCGCCGGCAGCCGCAGACACCGTTTGTGCACCAGCCTCACGGAAGGTTGGCAGAAAGCCGGCGAATGAAGGCGCGATCGCTGCTGCGCCGGATAGGAGTACTCGTCTGTCCATGGCGTGGCTGCCTTGCTTGCCCTAAGGCCGGACCTTATCGCCGACCCGGCGACGACGACTTGGACGTTTCAGTCACCGGT
>NZ_JBFUIP010000552.1:0-821 GCF_056401815.1 Aminobacter sp. P4_D5
ATGCCGCCGATGCTCGGCTACAACCTCGCGCGCTTCAACGCCTTCATCGCGGAGGAGCGGGTCTTCTGGCCGCCCATCGTGCGGGCTTCCGGCGCCCGCACGGAATAGTTCAATCGAGCGCGGCCATCAGCTCGGAGACGCGGCCCAGCTCGCCGAAAGCAGCGAGATGGGCGAGCGCGACCTCCGTCGCTTCCGGCGTCAGTATGCCGGAGGCGCAATCGCGGAATTTTTCCGCGAGCTCGGCGTCGCTGAGCGGCATCTTCGGATGGCCGCGAGGGTCGAGCACGGCGGCGCGGCGCTCGCTGCCGTCGCGCAGCGTGACGATGACGGTCCCGCGCTCGAAGCTTTCGGTGATGGGCCGGTCGGCGGTCAGCTCGGGGTCCACCACCATCTCCACACAGCCGATGATGTGGGCCAGCTCGGGCCGGGCGAGCGCATCGGGCGCGAAGCTGCCCTTGGTCAGCGTGCCCTCCGCCATCGCCGCGGCCATGCAGTAGGGCAGGCTGAAGCGCGCCTCGTTGGCATCCTTCGGCACGCGGTAGCGCAGATTGGCGGCCGCGACCTCGGATACTTCGGCACGGATGGCGGTGACGTCCTCCGCGCGCAGGCCGAGCGAGAGCAGCGCCTCCACCGGCCGGTGCGTCGAGGCGCAGCAAGGATAGAATTTCTGCCAGGCGCCGTACTGGGCCATGGCGTCGGGCGCGCCGATGTTCCGGATCGCCGCGTCGAGGCCGAAGACCTTCTCGCCGGCCATCAGCTCGATATAGCCCCAGCGCCCCTGCAGCGGTTCCTCGATGCCGGTCACGCCGGAGGATGCGAGC
>NZ_JBFUIP010000553.1:0-821 GCF_056401815.1 Aminobacter sp. P4_D5
GGCAAGCACGCCTGTGACCTCGACTCCTTTCTGCTAATCGGGAAATCCGGCCGCGCGAAACGCCGTGACCAGCCGATCGGCAAACTCCGCCGGGAAGGCCTCGCGGAGCCCGGCTTCATTTATTCGATGAAGGCCGGGCGACAATTTCCGCATCAAGTCCGCTTCGACGCGAGCTTCCTCCTCACGCCCTAGGGCGCCGAGCACGGAGGCGCGCCATTTCCTGCTTGAAGGATAGAGGGGAGCATCGCGAACAACTTGGTCGAGCAAGTCGAGGGCGGATACGAGTTGACCCGAGCCGAAGCGAGCAATCGCCAGGTAGACCTGCCAGACCACTTTCCACGGATCTCGCGGGGTAAGCTGCAACGCGTATTGCAGGAGCACCTCAGCACGCCCCAAATCGAGCACCATGGCAAAGACGGAACCCGCCCGACCAACGACCAAGCTGGAATAGGGAAGAAGCGAGAGTGCGGCCTCAGCCAGGACCAGCGCCCGGGCATGATCGTAAACGCCTGTACTTAAGGCGTGCGCCGCGAGGGCCAGCACAATGCCGTCTTCAGGTGCTCCGGCGACTGCGTCGTTCGCCAGTTGGCGTATCGCCGTCGGATCTGTGCTCCACCCCTGTGATCTGCGCTGCGTCCAAGCTTGCGCTAGCATGACACGCGCTAGAGGGAAATCGGGTGCTGAGGCAACCGCCGCTTCCAGCAATCGTAGCGTCTCGTCGCTATCTGATTCAGTTTTCCCGTAGTAGTATGGAAGAGCTCGCAAGTATAAATCGTATGCGTCTAGACTGGTTCTAGCCTTCGCCTTCACACGTCCAATCT
>NZ_JBFUIP010000554.1:0-819 GCF_056401815.1 Aminobacter sp. P4_D5
ACGGCGACCCGCACCATGAAGCAATGAGAGGTTAGGTTACCCCTTCTGCATTCGAATAGACCAGGTGGGGAGAGACTGCCGTCCTCCTCCCAAGGAGTTCGTAACGGTGCCTTCCAGCGTTGCGGGAGGGGAAAATGTGAGTTCGACGGGATTACTCGCACCCGAAAAGAACCGGATCGTGTTGCCCGATATATTTATATCTACGTTCCCACCCGCCCATCGGCCTGTAGCAGTCCTTCCCGATGGATCGACGGCCGAGACGACGAGCGTGCGGTTAGGATCGCCAGATCGCATGCCAACGAGCTGGCCGCGCCAAGTGCCGAGTAGCCAGTGGCCGCCCACACCAGTACCTACGCCAGAAGCAACCGGCGCCGCGGCCCGGGCAGGGCTCGTACTTGTGGCCGCTTGTTGTTGACAGGCGGAAATAGACACGGCGCTTAACATTAATGCAAAAGATCGGCGATTCATGTAAATATCCTCCAGGTCGAGTTATTATAAGGCAGAATCCCGACAGAATTCATGACAAGAGTCCATTCCTTTTTGGGGAAGCTCGAATCAAGTCACGATTCATTTAGTCGGCGCCTGGCTCTGCGCCGGAACTCAGCCGACGCCCTCGGGCTGTGTGGCGAGGTCTATCGGCGACTGTACTGCGGGGGCGGCACCTCAACGACCCTGCCCTCCCGCGAAACACACGCGTGAGTCGGCTCACGCGCGCGACAGGCTGAGATTGAGATGGAAATGCTGAACGTGCGGCTCTCGAAAGGAAACCGCGCAAATGGTTTTGCGCTCGTGGAGGTCCGGATCGGGCCGGTGGTGGCG
>NZ_JBFUIP010000555.1:0-817 GCF_056401815.1 Aminobacter sp. P4_D5
CCATCCGGTCCGCGCTGATGCCGCCCGGCCATCCGCGCCCGCCACGCCGGCGGGACGGCGAAGCCCGTATCCTCCATCCCCAGCGGCCCCAGGATCCGCTCGCGGAAATAGGCCCCAAGGCCGCGGCCGGAGACCGCCTCCACCACCTGGCCCACGAGGTCGGTGTTGATCCCGTACTGCCACCGCGTGCCCGGATCGAACATCAGCGGCATGCCCTTCGCCGTGCGCGGCCCGCCCGAAAGCCCCGCCAGCCGCATGTAGCGGTCCAGCAGCGGGTCCCAGTGGTCGTAGCCGTAGCCGGCGGTGTGGGTCAGCAGGTGCCGCAACGTGACCGCGCCGCGCGCGGGACGGAGCACCGGCTGCCCGGCCGCGTCGAATCCCTCCAGCACCAGCGGGTCGCGCATCTCCGGCAGGATGGCGCCCATGGGGTCGTCGAGGCCGATCCGGCCCTCCTCCACCAGCTGCATCGCCGCGACGGACGTGACCGCCTTGGTCATGGAAGCCAGCGCGAAGACCGTGTCCAGGGTCATCGGCGCCGGATCGCCCCCAGGGGCACAAAGGCTGCGCACGCCAAAGGCTCCCTCGAACACCGGCCCGTCGCGCGTCGCGGCGAGGGCGACCACCCCTGGCACGCGCCCCGATTCGACCGCGGCGCGGAGCGTGGCTTCGATCCCGGTCATGTCCGGCGTATCTCCCTGTCAACACCCCACTCTGGCCTTGGACGCCTCAAGGGGGTAGAGGGACGCCACCATGTCCACCATCCTCCTCATCGTCTTCCTGATCGTCACTCTCGCGCTCATCGGGGTCATCCTCGTCC
>NZ_JBFUIP010000556.1:0-816 GCF_056401815.1 Aminobacter sp. P4_D5
CTCAACATGCGGACCCATGCGCATGGCCAGGGCTATGCGGACCTCAACTTCCTGATCCCGGAGCTGCTGGACGGGATGCATGTCCGCAAGGGGCCCTACTTCGCGGATCTCGGCGATTTCGCCAGCGCCGGCGCGCTGGACCTCACCTTGCGAGACACCATACGCCCCTTCGGCCAGGTGACGGGCGGCAGCTTCGGCTATTGGCGCGGCCTCGGGGCCGGCAGCTTCGCGCTGGGGCTGGGGCAACTCCTGCTGGCGGGCGAGGTCGCCGGCTATGACGGCCCCTGGCAGCGACCGGACGAGCTGCGGCGCTTCAACGGCCTCGCGCGCTACAGCCAGGGCGGCCGGGCTGAAGGCTTCACCGTCACCGCCATGGCCTATTCCGGCCGCTGGAGCTCGACCGACCAGGTCCCGGCCCGTGCCGTTTCCGAGGGAATCATCGGCCGTTTCGGCACGCTGGATCCGAGCGACGGAGGCCATACGCAGCGTTACAGCCTCTCGGCCAGCTGGCATCGGCAAACCGAGAGCGGCACCACGCGGATCAGCGGCTATCTCGTCCGCTCCAACCTCGATCTCTGGAACAACTTCACCTACTTCCTGGACGACCCCGTGAACGGCGACCAGTTCCATCAGCAGGAGCGGCGCTGGCTGACGGGCATCGATGCCAGCCACACGATGCCGGGCCGGCTCTTCGGCCGGCCGCTGGAAACCCGGGTCGGCTTCCAGACGCGCTATGACGACATCGCCCTCGGTCTCTCGCGCACCGAGGCTCGCAGCTATCTTTCCACCGTCCGCGACGATGCCGTGCGCCAGGGC
>NZ_JBFUIP010000557.1:0-813 GCF_056401815.1 Aminobacter sp. P4_D5
TTCGGCAGAAAACTGAGTAAAGGCTACGCCACCGGTGGCAAAAACAAGGGTACGGTCGAACGCATATCCGGCACGGGCCCGTATCGAGGCCAGGTAGCTGCTGCCGATATCAACATCCCGGTTACCGAACCGTGTGTTGATGGTGACGGTTTCGTCGTTCCAGACTCCTTCGGCAGAAAACTGAGTAAAGGCTACGCCACCGGTGGCAAAAACAAGGGTACGGTCGAACGCATATCCGGCACGGGCCCGTATCGAGGCCAGGTAGCTGCTGCCGATATCAACATCCCGGTTACCGAACCGTGTGTTGATGGTGACGGTTTCGTCGTTCCAGACTCCGTTAATGTCGCCTTCGACACCGAGCACCCAAGCGCCGAACTGCCAGTTGTAGCCGGCATAGGCACCGAGAAGGCCACCGTTGAAGCTGTCATCGAATATACCGGTGTCAGGTCCATTGACGCTACTGTTGGACCACAGGCCGCCACCCTGAATACCGAGGTAGCCGCCAGTCCAGCTAAAAATTGGGGCTTCTTGAACCACAGGCACTGGTGCTGGCGGTTCTTCMATCACSGCATCGGCTGCGTAAGCGCTCGTGCTGGCCAATCCTGCCAGGAGTACAAAGGGGTAAACTCTCATCAGTTCATTCCATCCTGATTTCAGGCCCCCGCCTTACTGACCATAAATATCAGCACTTGCTAAWWAATACTGTCACATGGTTGCMACAGAGTGGAATGGAATGCCGCAGCCGGGCAACCGGGTGCTGGCGGCGAATAGACGTGTTTGGACATACATTCACGAAAGCCCGAGGCCAAAGGA
>NZ_JBFUIP010000558.1:0-812 GCF_056401815.1 Aminobacter sp. P4_D5
TCCGACCCTCCCCTTCAGGGAAGGATCATCCTGCCAGGGGATCAGCCCTGGAGGAAAGGATTGGTGCGCCGTTCCGTGCCGAAATCCGAGCTCGGGCCATGCCCGCAGACGAAGCCGATCTCGTCGCCGAGCGGCAGCAGCTTGGTCTTGATGGCGGAGATCAGCGCGTCATGGTCGCCATAGGGGAAGTCCGTCCGGCCGATGGAGCCCTGGAACAGCACGTCGCCCACGAAGGCCACGCGCAGCTTGGTGCTGACATAGACGAGACTGCCCGGCGAATGGCCGGGGCAGTGATAAATGGCGAACTCCTCGCCGCCGAGCGTGACCGTCTCGCCCTCGTCCAGCCAGCGGTCCGGCACGAGGTTGCGCGCGCCGTCGAGACCATAGGCGCTGCCCTGCTTCTCCAGATTGTCGAGCAGCATCTTGTCGCCAAGCTGCGGGCCGATCACGGCGATGCCGGTCTTCTCCCGCAGTTCGTCCGCGCCGCCGGCATGGTCGATGTGGCCGTGGGTGAGCAGGATCTGCACCAGCTTCAGGCCCTGCTTCTCCAGCTGGGCCAGGATCTCGGCGACGTCGCCGCCGGGATCGATGACCGTGACCTCCTTGGTCGCGTCGTCCCAGACCAGCGTGCAGTTCTGCTGGAAGGGGGTCACGGGGATGATGCCAGCCTTGAGGGCCATGAGGTGCTCCGGAGACGACTACGCCCCGCGTATCATCCAGGCAGCCGGATCGCCACCCTCAGCCCGCCCTCTCGGCGATTGTGAAGCGTCACCTCGCCGCCATGGGCGCGCAGGATGCTGCGGGCGATGGTC
>NZ_JBFUIP010000559.1:0-811 GCF_056401815.1 Aminobacter sp. P4_D5
CTACAACATCGAGACCTTCTTCGGCTGGGTCTCCACGGTCGCCGATTTCTGCGGCGCCATCGGCCAATCACCGGAACAGGGAAAGTAAGACCATGCCCTTCAAGCCCGTCATCCCCGCAGGCTCCGGCAAGCCGCTGGCGCCCTATTCGCCCGGCGCCCTGGCCGACGGCGTGCTCTACGTCTCCGGCACGCTGCCTTTCGACAAGGACAACAACGTGATGCACCTGGGCGACATCGGCGCCCAGACGCGGCTCGTGCTCGACACCATCAAATCAGTGGTCGAGGCCGCCGGCGGCACCATGGCCGACGTCACCTTCAACCAGATCTTCCTCACGGACTGGGCCAGCTACGCCGGGATGAACGAGGTCTATGCGCAGTTCTTCCCCGGCGAGAAGCCGGCGCGATACTGCATCAAGTGCGAGCTGGTGAAGCCGGGCGCGCTCGTCGAGATCGCGACCACCGCGCATATCGGCAAGTGAAGTCCGAGGTGTCATGATCTTCGAGGTCACGGGGCGCGCGGGCGCCCCGGCCGTTGTGCTCTCCGCCGGGCTGGGCGGGGCTGCGGCCTTCTGGACGCCGCAGCGCGCGGCGCTGGAGGAGCATTTTTCCGTCGTCGCCTTCGACCAGCGCGGCACCGGCCGCAATGCCGAACCGCTGCCGGACGGCTACTCCATCGACCACATGGCCGACGATGTGATCGAAGTGCTGGATGCGGCCGGCATCATCAAGGCGCATTTCCTCGGTCATGCCGTGGGCGGGCTGGTGGGGCTGGACCTTGCGCGGCGGTATCCGGCGCGGCTCGGGCGGCTGG
>NZ_JBFUIP010000560.1:0-810 GCF_056401815.1 Aminobacter sp. P4_D5
CCTCGCCATCGCCCTTGGCCTCGGCCTGCCCTTCGAGAGCTATCCCTGGCTCCACCGGGCCATGCAGGTCGCGGGCGGCGCCTGGCTGCTGTGGCTGGCCTGGAAAATCGCCTCCGCGCCGCCGCCGGGCGAGGCGAAGCCCTCCCCGCCGCTGGGCTTCGTCGGCGCGGCCGCCTTCCAATGGGTGAATCCCAAGGCCTGGATGATCGTGTTGGCCACGCTCCCCACCTTCACCACGCCGGGCGAGCCGCTTCTGCCGCAGGCCCTCGTCATCACGGCGGTTTTCACTCTGGTCGGCATGCCCTGCATGCTGCTCTGGGCCTGGCTCGGGCAGGAGGCGCGGCGGCTGCTCGGCGATGGCATGCGCCTGCGCGCCTTCAACTGGTCGATGGCGGCGCTGCTGATCCTGAGCCTCGTGCCGCTGGTCAGGTGAAGGCGGCGCCGATCCGGCGGGCCATCTCCTCGCGGCGCCCGATCACGCCGGCCATCGAAGTCCGCGTGGCAAGCACCAGCTCCGGTGATGCGGTCTCGGGCGTGCCGGCATCGAAGGGCGGCTTCGGGTCGTACTGCATGTAGAGCTGGATGCCCTCGGCCACCGCCTGCCCGCGCAGCTTGGCCGCGAGGTGCAGCGCGCCGTCGAAGCCCGAGGTCACGCCGGCGGCCGTCACGAACTTCCCGTCCTCCACCACCCGCGCCTGCACGGGGACCGCACCGAAGGAGGGAAGGATGTGGTGGCTTGCCCAATGCGTCGTGGCGCGGCGTCCGCGCAGCAGCCCGGTGGCGCCCAGCAGCAGCGCCCCGGTGCAGACG
>NZ_JBFUIP010000561.1:0-809 GCF_056401815.1 Aminobacter sp. P4_D5
CCTCGTTCGTCAGGATGCCCGCGATCGACGGGCCGGTGCCGCGGTAATGCACGTTCTCCATCCGGGTGCCGGCCTGAAGGTCGAACATGACGGCGGCGAGATGCTGCGAGGTCAGGATGCCGGCCGTGCCGTGGTTCACCTGCCCTGGCCGCGCTCGGAGATAGGCGATGAACTCCGGCACGTCCTTAACCTGCACCGTGCGGTTCACCACCAGGATGTTGTGCGTGATGGCAGCCCGCGCGACGTGATGCACGACCGTCCGCGCATCGAAGCCATCCTTCACGATGGAGGAGGTCCCGTTGAACAGCAGCGTATAGCCGTCCGGCGGGGATTGCCCCACGGCGCGCGTGCCGATCATGCTGCCCGCGCCGGCACGGTTGTCGATGACCACCGGCTGCCCGACGATCTCGCCGAGCTTCATGCCGAGGATGCGGGCGCAGTTGTCCGTCCCGCCACCGGGAGGGAAGGGAACGACGAGACGGATCGGCCGGTTCGGCCAGGTCTGGGCCAGGGCGGCGGGCGCGGCCAGCGTCGCCGCCGCAGCCGCCATGAGCGATCGCCTGTTGAGTTTCATGGCCGTTACCCCCGCGCCGGCATCTTGGGCCGGTCGCGAGACATTATACGAATGCGGTATCCGCGGGAGGGGCGCGGCCCTCCAAGCTACCCTTCCAGGAGCGCCCAGACCGTCGGCGGCGTCAGCGGCATCTGCAGCGTGTCGGCCTGCTGCTTCCGGCCTTGGCTCGCCAGCGCGTCGGCCACGGCGTTCACCAGCGCGGGCGTGGCGCCGATGGTCCCGAGCTCGCCCACGC
>NZ_JBFUIP010000562.1:0-807 GCF_056401815.1 Aminobacter sp. P4_D5
GAAGTACTCGCCGCACATGTGGCCCGAGGTGCCGTTGCCCGGCGTGCCGTAGTTCAGCCCGCCCGGGTCGCGCTTCGCCAGGGCGATCAGCTCCTGGACGTCAGTGGCGCGCAGGTCCGGATGGACGACGATGGCATTGGTCACGAGACTCGCCAGCGCGACGGCCGAGAGGTCCTTCACGGGATCGAATGGCAGCCGCGGGTAGAGGAACTGGTTGATGCTGGCCGTGCCGATCGTGCACATCAGCAGCGTATGGCCGTCGGCATCGCCCTTGGCCACGACCTCGACGCCCACATTGCCGCCGGCGCCCGGCCGGTTCTCGACGACGCAGGGCTGGCCGAGGGTCTGCGTGAAGCGCTCCGCGACCACCCGCGCGATGACGTCGGTGGCGCCGCCGGCGGTGAAGGGCACCACGATGCGCATGGAGCGGGTCGGCGCCCAAGGCGCTTGTGCCGACGCAAGGGCGGGCAGGAGGGCGGGCAGGGCCAAGGCGGAACGGCGCGTCAGCGACATCGGGGGCATCTCCGGGGGGATTTCCCGGCCTGATATCCTCGTTAGGTCAGCCGATCCACCGGCCGGCGGCGCATATCAGCTGGCCGTCAGGTTCGCCTTCTGCACCACCTCTGCCCATTTGCGGATCTCGGCCGCCAGGAAGGCCTCGAAGGCCGCCGGGCTGCTGCCGCCCTCGGGCGTGAGGCCCGGACCATCCGCGCCGAACTCCGCGAGCCGCGCCCGGAAGGCCGGGTTGCGGGCGATGCCGTCGATCTCCGCGCCGATCCGCTCGATCGCCGCGCGCGGCACCCGCGC
>NZ_JBFUIP010000563.1:0-807 GCF_056401815.1 Aminobacter sp. P4_D5
ATCCAGGCCGAGACGGATGTGAACCTCGCCTTCCGGATCGATGGCCGCATGGTCGAACGCTCGGCCAATGTCGGCGACCGCGTGACCGCCGGGCAGGTGGTGGCCCGCCTCAACCGTGACAATGAGGAGAGCAACCTGCGCGCCGCGCGGGCAGCGCTGGTGGCTGCCAACGCTCGCGTCATCGAGACGCGCAACAACTTTTCGCGGCAGCGCCAGCTGCTGGCCAGCGGCTTCGCCACCCGCGTCCGCTACGACGAGGCGACGCAGCAGCTGCAATCCGCGACATCGGCCGCGGATTCCGCCCAGGCCCAGGTGAGCATCGCCGAGAACCGCCTCGGCTACACGGATCTCGTGGCCGATTCCAACGGCACGGTGACGGCGCGGGGCGCCGAGCCGGGCGAAGTCGTGCAGCCCGGCCGCATGATCCTGCAGAKTGCCCAGGATGGCGGTCGCGACGCCGTCTTCGGCGTGCCGGCCTCGGTGAAGGACCGCGCGCCGGACAGCCCCGTCATCGAGGTTTCCCTGACGACCGACCCGGCAATCCGCGCCGTGGGCCGCGTGCGCGAGGTCTCCCCGCGCGCCGACCCCGTGACCGGCACCTTCCAGGTGCGCGTGGGCCTCTCCGATCCGCCGGCGKGGTTGCGGCTTGGCTCGACCGTCACGGGGCGCATGCGCATCGGCGGCGGCGATGGCTATGAGATCCCGGCCAGCGCGCTGACGCGCATCCAGGGTAACCCGGCGGTCTGGATCGTCGATGCCGCCGCGCAGACGGTCTCGCTCCGCCAGGTCGAGGTCGCGCGCTTCGAT
>NZ_JBFUIP010000564.1:0-807 GCF_056401815.1 Aminobacter sp. P4_D5
TCCAGCAGAACGCCATCCGCCACATCCTGGTGCGGCACGAGCAGGCCGCCGTGCACGCCGCCGAGGGCTATGCCCGCTCCACCGGCAAGGTGGGCTGCGTTCTCGTGACCTCGGGGCCCGGTGCCACCAATGCCGTGACCGGCCTGGTGGATGCGCTGATGGACAGCATCCCCATCGTCTGCCTGACGGGACAGGTGCCCACGCACCTCATCGGCAACGACGCCTTCCAGGAGGCCGACACCACCGGCATCACGCGCCCTGCCACCAAGCACAACTACCTCGTGAAGCGCAGCGAGGATCTCGCGAAGACCGTGCACGACGCCTTCTACGTGGCGCGCAGCGGCCGTCCCGGCCCGGTGGTGATCGACCTGCCGAAGGACATCCTCATCAAGCCGGCGCCCTATACGTCCGCGCCGCAGGTCGAGCACCGCAGCTATCGTCCCGTAATGGCGCCGGACCCCGCGCGCATCCAGGAGGCCGTGCGCCTGCTGAAGCGCAGCGAGCGGCCGATCGTCTATGCCGGTGGCGGCATCATCAATTCCGGCCCCGAGGCCTCGCGCCTGCTGGCGGAGTTCGTGCATCTCACGGGCTTCCCCTGCACCAACACGCTGATGGGCCTCGGCTCCTTCCCGGCGAGCGACCCGCAGTTCCTGGGCATGCTGGGCATGCACGGCACCTACGAGGCCAACCTCGCGATGCACGGCTGCGACGTGATGCTGAACATCGGCGCGCGCTTCGACGACCGCATCACCGGCCGCCTGGATGCCTTCAGCCCCGGCTCGAAGAAGATCCACGCGGATATCGACC
>NZ_JBFUIP010000565.1:0-807 GCF_056401815.1 Aminobacter sp. P4_D5
ATTCAGRCCTGCGGCGCCTTCGCGCCTYCGGTCATCCCGCCTTGAAGCGCGGAGGCGAAGGCAGTGGTGATCACGCGACGGAACATCCTGGCCGGCGGTGCCGCGCTGGCTGCCTTTCCAGCCGCGGCGCAGGAGTGGCGGCCCAGCCGGCCGATCCGCTTCGTCATTCCCTACAATCGCGGCGGTGCGACCAGCGCGGTGGGAGGGGTCATCCAACCTCACTTGCAGACCGCCCTCGGCCAGCCGGTGCAGCTCACCTGGATCCCCGGCAACAGCGGCATCACGGGCACCGTCGCCGCGCTGGGCGCCGAGCCGGACGGGCATACGGTGATGCTGGCGTCGTCGAGCCTGCTCACCGCGCACGAGTACCTCTTCGGCGACCAGCTCCCCTTCAAGCCGAGCCGGGACTTCGCCCCCATCACCCGCGTGGGGGAGACCGCCGTGCTGCTGGCCGTGCCCGCCGGCCGCCCCTGGCAGACCCTGCCGGAGCTGGTCGAGGCGATCCGCGCCCAGCCCGGCAAGCTGAAGACCGCGACGAGCGGCGAGGGCTCCATCGGCCACCTGGTGATGGCCGCGCTGCTCGACAGGCTGGGCCTGAAGGACGCGGTCGAGATCGTGCATTTCGACGGCGGCGGCCGGTTCCAGACGCAGGCCCTGGTCACGGGCCAGGTGGACATGGCGATCGAGGCCGCCACGGGCCTGCTGCCGCCGATGCGCGTGGGCACGGTCCGCGCGCTCGCGACGACCGGGGAGTACCGCGCGGTCTGGACGCCGGAGCTGGCGATGGTACCGGCGGTGGTGGAGAGT
>NZ_JBFUIP010000566.1:0-806 GCF_056401815.1 Aminobacter sp. P4_D5
GGGATGACACGCGAGCGCTCGTCGAGGTCGGTCAGCCCGTCGAAGATGTGCGAGGCCAGCCCCTTGTTCGGCGCGGCATCGTGGAAATGCGGGTCCATGCTCGTGACCGGCGCCGAGACGCCGATGGCGAGCGTGCGGACCTCCTGCGCCATGGCTGGTGTGCCCAGCAGCACGGTGGGCGTGGCGAGGAGCGAGCGTCGTTGCATCCTCACCACCCCATCGCGCGGGCGGCGCGGCGTGGGTCGGCGCCCCCGTAGATCGTGCCGGAGCGCAGGTCGGCATGGATCGCGCAGACGCCGGACACGTTGGTCGAGACCGCCGGCCGCATATGCACCAGGTGGCCCTTGGCCGCGAGCGCCTCGGCCACGTCGGCGCCGAGCGAGGCTTCGAGGTCGAGCCGTCCCGGCTGGTAGAGATGCGGCTCGAAGGTGTGCGGCATGGAATGCGTGACGAAGCGCGGGGATTCGATCGCCGACTGGATCGGCATGTCGAACATCGTGTGGTTCAGGAAGACCTGCAGCATGGCCTGCGGCTGGAGGTCGCCGCCCGGGCCGCCGAAGGGCATGACGAACTCGCCGGGGCGGATGGCCATGGAGGGGTTGGGCGTCAGCCGCGGCCGCTTGCCCGGCTGTACGCAGGAGGGGCTGTTGGGATCGGCCCAGGATTGCGAGCCGCGCGAGGAAGGCACGAAGCCGAGGCCGGGAATGACCTCGCTCTCGTAGGAGGTGTCGCTGGGCGTGGCGGAGACGGTGTTGCCCCAGCGGTCCACCGCGCAGGCATAGGAAGTATCGCCCTCCACGGCTGGT
>NZ_JBFUIP010000567.1:0-806 GCF_056401815.1 Aminobacter sp. P4_D5
GGTCCATGGGGAAGCTGAGGAACGTCACCACGGCGCCGACGGCCAGCACCAGCCAGGGGACGACCCGCAGCATCCCTCAGAGGTGCTTCGCGAAGAACTCCAGCGAGCGCTTCTGCGCGAGCGCCGCATCCTTCGGCACGTAGCTGCCGCGCGCCTCGCAGCCGAAGCCGTGGCCCGCGCCGGGATAGACGAAGACCTCGACCTCCGGCCGCGCCGCCTTGATGGCCTCCACATTCGCCATCGGGATGGAGCCGTCCGTCTCGCCGAAATGCAGCTGCACCGGGCAGTTCGGCACCTCGTCCTTGGCCGCCGCGATGCCCCCGCCGTACCAGCCGACCGCCGCCTTGAAGGCGGTGCTGCGCGTCGCGCTGGTCCAGGCGACCGTGCCGCCCCAGCAATAGCCGATGATGCCGCGCGGGATGCCCGAAGGCAGCGCCCCTGCAGCGGCGAGGATGTCGAGCAGCACCTTGTCCTCGGGAATCTCGCCGCGCAGCTTCAGGCCTCGCTCGATGTCCTCCGGCGTGTAGCCGAGCTCGACGTCGCGATCCGCGCGATCGAACAGCGCGGGCACCACCACGAAATAGCCCTCGCGCGCGAAGCTGTCCGCGACGTAGCGCATGTGGTCGTTCACGCCGAAGATCTCCTGGACGATGACCAGGGCGCGGTCCGCATCGGCTTCCGATCCCGCCATGTAGGTCGAGAGACGGTGCCCGTCGGCGGCGGTGATGATCGTGTCCATTGGCTTCGGCCTCCCGGGGTGGTTGATTGGGAGCATGGGCGATGTCGTGAACCTGCGGAAGTGGCGC
>NZ_JBFUIP010000568.1:0-805 GCF_056401815.1 Aminobacter sp. P4_D5
CGCCTGGATGGGTTGACGGTGCGAAATCCGTTTCTCGGGCTCTGACCTCCTCCGGCGTCGCCGCCACGCCGCGCGTGACCAGCCAGCGCGCCAGGCGCGGCGAGGAGGTCCAGACGCAGAAGGGGATCGCCACCAGCAGGCCGCCCGCCCAAGGCATCGCGAGCCCGATCGACCAGGGCGCCCAGGCCGCCAGCACGGCGAACCCCGCGATCCCCGCGAGGGTGTGCGGCCAGAGCAGACGTGCCGCGTCGCCCCAGGAGACACCGCGATCCCTGCGGTTCTGCGGACTCCAGCCCATCCGCGCGCCGAAGGGCAACGCCAGGAGGAAGCGGGCCTTGTTGAAGTTGCTGATCGGCGACAGCAGCGTCGTGAAGAGGATTTCAATCCCCGCCCCCGCGAGCACGGCGCCCCGTCCGCCATAGCGCGCGGCCTGCGCCGGCTGGGCGAGGAGTTGCGCGTAGCCGGCCAGCTTCGGCGCGTGCTGGGCGAGCCAGAAAACCAGCATCAGCAGGATCAGGCAGGAGGTCGAAGCCGCGTCGAACCCGCCGGTCGCCGCGATCGCCACGGCCAGGGCAAAGGCCAGCACCCACAGCGGCGCGCAGAGGAAGAGCAGGATTGCCTGGAGCAGCTGGAACCGCGACATCGCATCCAGTCCCGGCAGCCGCAACAGGGAAAAATACTGCATGTTGCCGGCGGCCCATCGCAGGTCGCGCGCCATGAATTCCGGCAGGGCCGGGGGATTGCCCTCGAGGCTCCCCTCCTCCTCCGGCAGGCACCAGACGCCCCAGCCCGCGCCATGCAGGCG
>NZ_JBFUIP010000569.1:0-804 GCF_056401815.1 Aminobacter sp. P4_D5
ATATGCGACCCACCGGCGAAGCCGTTAGATGGCCAGTCGATGCCTCCAGAAGACGCATCACTTCGGCAAGGTACCGAAGGACCAGAAGCGGCGGGTAGTCGGCCTCGTTCGCGGCCTGGCGGAGACGAAATGCCGCAGCCTTGTCGAAGTCTGGCCATTCGAGACGGTTGACAATCCTTTTCGCCGCTCTGCCTGACAAACAACCCCTTGCCGAAAGCCTAAGACCKGGCSCATCGGCTGCTGCGCGCAGCAGGATCGCCATGTTCGACGCGACGGCGGATCGTTCTAACTCGTCAGGGCTGAGGTCCTCGGCCAGATAGATCGCGCAACCAGGTGCCGTTGGAGACCGACGCAGGGCGGCGAGGCTATCCCGGTCCAACAGTGTCCAGGCGGGCTCAATGCCGCSCAGCCACGCYTTGACACTGGGATCTTCCAGCATCTCGATGTTCAGCATGTTAAGGATCCATCCATTCAGTTTCGGTGATCGACGATGGGCTGTCCCGCTCCCCGAGGTGGTCGGTTGGGCTGGCCCCCTCGTCGAGCTTCAAGCGGAGGCCCCGGACATGGTCGTAGCCTCTGTTGCGGGCGTACATCAGACCGGGAAAWCKCTCGATCAGGCTCTTGAAAGCGGTTCGGTTGGGTGGCGCCTCACCGTTGCTTCGGCACCAATCCGTGAAGCTGATGAGCAGGTTCCCAGGCCGGGCGGACCACACGGGATCCAGCTCGCAGCATTCCCGCACCCACTGTCCGAACGAGTCCTGTGCATCGAAGTATTCCGCGGTCGCCGCGATCACCACCTTGGGC
>NZ_JBFUIP010000570.1:0-804 GCF_056401815.1 Aminobacter sp. P4_D5
ACCTCAGCCAGGTCGCCAGCCTGCCCGCCGCGGTGAAGCTGCTGGCGATGGTGTCGCCCGACGTCATCGTCCTGGCCCATACCGCGACGAGCTACACCCTGGGTCAGGAGCGCGAAGCGGCGCTGGTGGCCGAGATGGAGGCGCTGACCGGCGCCCGCTTCATCACCGCCTTCGGCAGCACGCTGGCGGCGCTGGAGATGCTGGGCTGCAAGAAGGTCGCCTATGGAACGCCCTATTCCGAGGCCACGACCCTGCAGGGCAAGCGGCATCTGGAGGCGCATGGCATCGAGGTGGTGAGCCACGGCGCGCTGGCGAATGTCCGCAACATCTACGAGGAGAACGAGGAGCGCGCCTATGCCATCGCCCGCGCCGTCGATCGGCCGGAGGCGGAGGCGGTGTTCCTCAGCGGCACCGGCATGCCGACGATATCAGCCCTGCAGACGCTGGAGGATGACCTGGGCAAGCCGGTGCTCTCGGCGGCCTCCGCCATGGCGTGGAACGCGCTGCGCGTCGCCGGTGTGAAGCATGCGCGGCCGGGCTACGGGCGTCTGTTCGCTTCAGCCGGGCACTGAGCCCTCGAGCTTCAGGCCAATGCGCTGCGCGAGACGGTAGGCCTGCAGCTCCGGCTCGCTCGGCACGCTGCGCTGGACCTGGTCCGAGCCGTTGCGGAACTCTATCACCACCACGCCGAGGCTGGGCTCCAGCCGCAAGCTCGGATTAGGCGGCGGCGCGGCGGCAGGCGGCGTAGCCCCGGTGCCGGCGAATGGGACTGGGCGGAACGGCGGAGAGACACGGCGACGCCCA
>NZ_JBFUIP010000571.1:0-803 GCF_056401815.1 Aminobacter sp. P4_D5
GCCCGCGCCTGAACCGCGTGATCCTGCTGCCGGTGCCGGACGCCAATACCCGTGTCGCCGCGCTGCGCTCCGGCCAGGTGGACTGGATCGAAGCGCCTCCGCCGGATGCGCTGACGCCGCTGCGCTCCGCGGGCTTCAACGTGGTGACGAACTCCTATCCGCATGTCTGGCCGTGGATCTTCGCCGCCGGCAAGCCGAATAGCCCGACGGCCGACGTGCGCGTCCGCCAGGCCCTGAACTACTGCCTCGACCGCGACGGGCTGACGACCATGCTGAGCGGCTTCGCCGAGCCCTCGGTCGGCTTCTACAATGCGAGTAACCCGCTCTTCGGCAGTCCCCAGAACCGCTACCGGCTCGATACCGCCCGCGGCCGGGCTCTGCTGGCCGAAGCCGGCTATAACGCCCAGCGGCCGCTTCGCATCAAGGTCGGCATCTCCAGCTCCGGCTCGGGCCAGATGCAGCCGCTGCCGATGAACGAGGCCATCCAGCAGAACCTGCGCGAGAATTGCGGCGTGCAGGTCACCTTCGAGGTCGTGGAGTGGACCGTGCTGCTCGGCACGCTGCGCGCGGAGCCGACGGCGCCGGGCTGGCTCGGCGTGGACGCGTCGATCGTCAGCCTGGTCACGTCGGATCCGTCGCAGATGGCGCGCTGGTTCCTCTCGGCCAATTCCTCGCCGCGTGGCAGCAACGCGGGGCATTGGCGCGACGAAGCCTTCGACGCGGCGATGACCGAGGTCGAGCGCGCGCGCACGCCGGAGGAGGCGGCGCCGGCGATCCGGCGCGCGCATGAGCGGATCGTGGAC
>NZ_JBFUIP010000572.1:0-803 GCF_056401815.1 Aminobacter sp. P4_D5
CGTTGCCGCCATTGCCCGCTACCACCACGCGGCCGGTGCGCCCGGTCGCGGCGTCGGTATTCGCGGCGAGGCGACCGCCGGCGCGCACCAGGTCCTGYACGATGCCGTCCACSGCCTGGGCGGTCAGCACCACCGTGCCGCCKGTSGCCGTCACSGTGCCGGTGTTGGTGACCAGCGCCTGGCCGTTCGCCGGAGCCTGCCGCACYGGCGAGGTGACCTCGAGCGAGAGCAGCCCGTCGCCATGCAGGTCGACCACCGAGGTCTCGGCGCCGGCGAGCACGACGCGGCCCATGCGCGCGCGGATGACTCCGTGATTCGCCACCTGAGGCGCGACCAGCGCGGCGAGGCCGGCCTCGCGCACGGTGATGGTGCCGTTGTTCTCGATGCGCGCGTCGGGCCGGCCGGGCTGATCGAAGTTCATGCGCCCGCCCCGCATGAGGGCCTCGTTGGTGATGTTGGCCGTGGAGACCACGAGGCCCGCGGCGTTCACCGTCGAGCCCTGGTGGAAGATCACGCCCGACTGGTTGACGATCGCGATCTGGCCATTGGCCGTGATCTGCCCGGCGATCTGCGAGGGGTTCGGCGTCACCACCCGGTTCAGCGTCACGGAGGTGCTGGAGGGCTGCTGGAACTGCACGGCCTGGTTCCGGCCGATGTCGAAGCACTGCCAATTGATCGCCGCGCGGTCGGTGGACTGCTGGATGACCGTGCGCCCGGCATCGCCGCCGATCGTCGCCGAGCCCGCGACGACCGCGCCACCCTGCGGCCGCGCATTGGGCGATTGAGCAAGGGTCGTGGCAGGA
>NZ_JBFUIP010000573.1:0-803 GCF_056401815.1 Aminobacter sp. P4_D5
GGGTTGCCACGCATGCCGTCATCGAGGGCCATTGGTGGCCCCAAAAACTGCTGACGAGCACCGAGGTGACGGAAGAGGACATCGCCGCCGCCGAGATCCGCGTGCTCGATCACATGCAGGGCTGGCGCAGCATCGTGCCGACCTACGAGGCCATCCTCGCCTTCGACCTGCCAGCCGCCTTGCGCCAGGTGCAGGCGCCGACCCTGGTGCTGGAGTTGCGAGCCGCCAACGAGGCACACCTGCCCCGCCAGGCCGAGCGCATCTGCGCGATCATGCCCAACGCGATCCCTGGCCACGTCCTCGACGCCGATGGGCTGACGCCGGAGCGGCGTCCCACTGATATCACCGAGGCCTTCCTGCCCTTCCTGCTCGCGGAGACGGCGCCATGATCACACGTGCTCGCTTCCTGACCGGCCTCGGCGCCACGCTGGCCGCGCCGCGTCTCGCACGGGCGCAGGACACCGCGCCCACGCGCATCATCGTGCCCTTCGCGGCCGGCGGCCCGGCGGACCTCGTCGCGCGCACGCTCGCCGCGCGCATGGGCGAGGCGATGGGCCAGACCTTCGTCATCGAGAACCGCGATGGCGCCGGCGGCAATATCGGCACCGCCGCCGTGGCCCGCGCGGCGCCGGACGGCAAGACGCTGCTGCTCGGCACCAATGGGCCGCTGGTCATCAATGTCAGCCTGCTCGCCTCAATGCCCTTCGACCCGCTGAAAGATTTTTCGCCGATCAGCTACCTGGCCTCGGTGCCGCTCTACCTCGCGGTCCCGGCGGCGCTGCCGGCACGGGATGTGAAGGAGC
>NZ_JBFUIP010000574.1:0-803 GCF_056401815.1 Aminobacter sp. P4_D5
AACCTGGGCTTCCTGCCGACGGGGGCACAGACCATCCGCACCTCCAAGGTCGCGGAGGTGAAGAAGCCGAACCTCAACGAGAGCTTCTACATCATGAAGGACCTCTCCCCGGACGACCCTGATGTCCTGGCGCAGAAGCCTTTCGCCGAGCCGAACAAGTGGCCGCCCGCCCTGCCCGGCTTCCGTCCCGCGACCATGGCCTATTTCACCGCCATGAAGGCGTTGGCCCACCGGATGCTTCCGGTCTTCGCTGAGGCGCTGGATCTCCCGCCCGCCTATTTCGATCAGGATTTTCGCGACCCGTCCTGCACCCTGCGGCTGATCCGCTACCAGCCGCAGCCCGAGGACGAGGCCGACCGTTTCGGCTTCGCGCCGCATATCGACACGAACTTCACCACCTCCCTGGCGCAGTCGGCGCTGCCGGGCCTCGAGGTCCGCACGCGCGAGGGCGAGTGGCTGAAGCCGCCCGCCATCCCCGKCACCTTCGTGGTGAATACGGCCGAGATGCTGGGCCGGTACAGCAACGACCGCTTCGCGCCGACGCCGCACCGGGTCGTGAACAACAACAAGGAGATGCGCTACGMCATCCCCTTCTTCTACGGCCCGGACAACGACGCGGTGATCAAATGCGTGCCGAGCTGCGTGAGCGCGGAGAATCCGGCGCGCTACGAGGACCTGCTCTACATGGACCATCGGCTGAAGCTGAACCGGACCAACTTCGCCCACCGGCAGAAGGCGCCCGCCGAAGCCTGAGACTCAGTGCGCCAGGACTGCCGGCGCCTTCGGCTCGGCCGKCTCCCGTG
>NZ_JBFUIP010000575.1:0-802 GCF_056401815.1 Aminobacter sp. P4_D5
CGTCCATCGCACCGTCGAAGCTGCAGATGCGCGTGCCCTCCGCCCGCGGCGTCCCGCTCGCCGAGGGCCGGGTGATGCGCATGCCCGAGGGCTGCCGCGCCTGGACGCGCAGGGATTCGATCACGCAGGGCTCCTTCGTCGAATAGCCGAAGAGCGCGTGGTGGCGCGCGTGGAACGCCGCCTCGAGCGTGACGGGGTCGATCGGCAGGGTGAAGGGCACCGGCAGCGCGTCGTTCTGCGCGGCGTAGCGCATGAGGGCGGTGTGCTCCATGCCGATCGTTTCGGCCGCCACGCCATGCGAGACCAGCGGCTCCATTGCGTTGTCAGTGAGGTTTTCGAGATGCGCGCCGAAGGCGGCGCCATCGAAGCCGTCCAGCGGCAGACGCACGGTGCGCTGCTGCAGGAAGCTGACATCCGCCGTCAGGCAGCCCAGCGCGGAGAAGGCGCTGGAGGCGGCGGGCACGATGATCTGCCCGATGCCGTACATCTCGGCGATCCCGGCCGCGTGCATGGGCCCGCCACCGCCGAAGGCCAGCAGGGCGCAGTCGCGCCCGTCGATGCCGCGCTCCACGGTCACGCGGCGCAGGGCGCGCGCCATGGTGGCGTTGGCCACGCGCAGGATGCCGAGCGCCGTCTGGGTCAGGCCGAGGCCCAGCTCCTGCGCGATCGGCTCGATCACCGCCTTCGCACGGTCGAGGTCGAGGGAGATCCGCTCGCCGAGGCGGGCATTGGGGTCGAGATAGCCCAGCAGCGCGTTCGCATCCGTGATGGTGGGCTTCGTTCCACCCAGACCGTAGCAGGC
>NZ_JBFUIP010000576.1:0-801 GCF_056401815.1 Aminobacter sp. P4_D5
ATCTCGGCCTGCACGCGGCGGCGCATCACCCACGCCTCGCCCTGGCGATGGCTAGTGAGCGCGCGGGCAATGAGTTCCAGCTGGGGGTGCCAGGGCTGGCCGGTATAGACCAGGGCACCGCCACGCGGGATGGCGGCGGCGAGGCCGGCGAGCGACCGGCGGATCATCGAATTATCCGGGAAGAGTTCGTAGAGGCCGGAGACGATCCCGAGCGTCGGTGCGGGAGTGACGGCGGCGATATCGTCGCCGTCGAAGGCATCGGCCTGGACGAAGCGGGCGATATCCTCGAGTTGCTTCTCGGCAATCAGCCTGGTGCCGGCCGCGACGTTGATATCGCTGTAGTCGCGCAGCAGGATGGAATCCGGTCGGTGCGGCGCACCCTGCAGCGCCTCCAGAACATAGCGACCGTGCCCGGCCGCAATGTCCATGACACGGATCGGTATGCCCTGTTCGACGAGGCGCCCCATGGCGGCGCGGACCAGTTCCTCGACATGCAGCTTTCGGGCGCGGATGCCGGTCCAACCCGGCGAATCCAGATAGTTGCGGTCCATGACGCGGCCGATCGGGCCGGCACCGCGCGCCTCGTTGCGATAGACGTAATCCAGGGTGGAGCCGGAATCGAAGCCGGTGGCGTGGCCGAGGGCGATCCCCTCGGACAGGGCGCCGCCGAGGCGGAGCGAGGCTCGCGTGACCGCCCAATAGCTGCCGCGCAGCGAGAGGGCCGGCAGGGGCGAGGCAAGTGCGTCCGCCTCGTCGCGGGTGAAGCCCATCCGATCAGCGTCGAGCAGCGAAGGACGGTCG
>NZ_JBFUIP010000577.1:0-801 GCF_056401815.1 Aminobacter sp. P4_D5
GTCGAGGGCCGCCCGCTGGCCGACATCGTGCCCATCGAGGCGCTGCGCGCGGCGCGCCTCATCAAGATCGACGTCGAGGGCGCGGAGTGGCTGGTCCTTCAGGGCATGCGCGACGTGCTGCCGGAACTGCGCCGCGACGCCGAGATCCTCGTGGAGGTGAATCCGGAGGCCCTGGCGCTCTTCGGCGCCTCGCTCGAGGACCTTCTCGCGATCTTCGCGGCGGCGGGCTTCGAGGCCTTCGAGATCGACAACCCCTATGAGGGCCGCTTCTACATCGACCCGCCACGCGCGGCCGCCACGCCGCTGCGCCGGAACCGCGACCTGCCAGCCTCGGGCACGCTCGACATGGCCTTCCGCCGTCCACGCTGATGCACCTCACCGTCAGCGTCGTCATCCCCACCTACAACCGCGCGCACCTGCTGCCGGAAACGCTGGAGGCGGTGCTGGGCCAGAGCTCGCCGGCCGATCAGGTCATCGTCGTGGACGACGGCTCGACCGACGGCACCCCGGAAATCCTGGAGGGGATGTTCGGCGACCGGGTCACCCTGCGCCGCATCGCCAATTCCGGCGATCTCGCCGCGCGCAACCGCGGGCTGGCCGCCGCGACGGGCGAGCTCGTCGCCTTCTGCGACAGCGACGACCTCTGGCGGCCGGACTTCCTGGCCGAGATGCGCGCGCTCTGGCGCGCGGAGCCGCGGCTGGTGGCGGGCTTCGCGAATTTCCGGATCGTGCGCGAGGCGCATTGGGAAAGCCCGGACAAATTCGCCGGCGCCCCGGCCGGCTTCTGGGATGGGCTTCGCC
>NZ_JBFUIP010000578.1:0-799 GCF_056401815.1 Aminobacter sp. P4_D5
GACTATGTGCAGCATCGCATGATCGAGGAATCCATCGACCTCTGGCGGTGGCTCCAGGACGGCGGGCATTTCTATGTCTGCGGCGATGCCAGCCGCATGGCGAAGGACGTCGATGCCGCCCTGCGCCAGGTCGCCATGCGCGAGGGCAATATGGATGCTGACCAGGCGCGCGACTGGATCGTCGCGCTGGCCAAGCAGGGCCGCTACCAGCGGGACGTGTACTGACGTGGATGGCGTCCGGCGCCCAGCGACACGCACGACCTGCCCTTACTGCGGGGTCGGCTGCGGTATCCTCGCGACGCCCGAAGGTTCCGTGCGCGGAGACCCGGATCACCCCGCGAACAAGGGCCGGCTGTGCAGCAAGGGGACGGCGCTGGGCGAGACGATCGGTCTCGATGGCCGGCTGCTTCACCCCATGGTGCACGGCAAGCGCGCGAGCTGGGATGCCGCGCTGGATGTCGTCGCCGAGGGCTATCGCAAGGGCTTGGAAAAATTCGGGCCGGAGGGCGTCGCGCTCTACGTCTCGGGCCAACTGCTGACGGAGGACTACTACGCCGCCAATAAGCTCGCGAAGGGCTTTCTGGGCACCGGCAATATCGACAGCAATTCGCGCCTTTGCATGGCGAGCGCCGTCGCCGGCCATCGCCGCGCCTTTGGCGAAGACATCGTCCCCGGCGTCTATGACGACCTGGAGGAGGCGGACCTTGTGATCCTGGTCGGCAGCAACCTCGCCTGGTGCCATCCCGTACTCCATCAGCGTCTGCTCGCGGCCAAGGCGCTGCGGCCGTCGATGCGCATC
>NZ_JBFUIP010000579.1:0-793 GCF_056401815.1 Aminobacter sp. P4_D5
TTGTGCGGCCATGGACAGGGACGTCTCGCCGAAGCGCAGGTCCCGCCAGCTGCCGAAGCGCCCGCCCAGCTCGCCCGCGAAGAAGCCGTAGAACTGGTCCAGCCAGTCGAGGAAGCGCGCGAGATCCTCCGCGTTGCGCACATAGGGCGTATTGCCCGGCACCAGCGAGGGTGAATGGTAGGTCACCACGAAGACGCGATGGCCGGTCGCCAGCATATGCCGCGCGAGGCGCTGCGCCTCCGAAATGGTCATGCCCTCGGGGCTCAGCCGGATGCGTTCCATCAGCCCAAGGCGGGACATCACTCCGGCGAGATGCATGCGCTGCATCCGCGGATGCAGCACGAAGGGCGCGAGGGCCGTCGCGCCCGAAAGCCGCCCGACCAGCGCGGCCGAGACCGGGATCTCCATCAGCGTCTTCTCGTGGTCCGCCCAATAGGGATTCGCGGCGAGCCAGGGCCGCCTGACCCCCTCGGGAGGCCAGCAGGGCGTGACGCTGGTGTCGACCGCATAGCCGAGCGACTTGAGGATGTCGGCGGTGCGCGTGCCTGCGCCGAAGCGGCCGGTGCGGAAAATCCGCGGCGCCTCTCCGAAGGCCTCGCCCAGGACCCGCGTGAGGTGCCGCGCCTTGGCGAGTTCCAGCTCCACCGGCAGGTTGCCCGCATAGCTGTTGCGCTCGCCGAGCGCCTCGTCGAAGGGCGGCGTGACCCAGGGATGCATCTGCGCGCCGATCTCGCAGGCACCGGAGCGCAGCAGATCGAGCAGCGGCTCCCTCCCCGCATCCTGAACGGCGACG
>NZ_JBFUIP010000580.1:0-792 GCF_056401815.1 Aminobacter sp. P4_D5
TCGGCCATCAGGTGCCGGGCATCCGCCAGCAGCGCCGGCGAGCGCAGGCGCCGCCCGTGGCGGAACAGGACC
This sequence comes from Aminobacter sp. P4_D5, assembly GCF_056401815.1. Lineage (NCBI taxonomy): Bacteria > Pseudomonadati > Pseudomonadota > Alphaproteobacteria > Hyphomicrobiales > Phyllobacteriaceae > Aminobacter > Aminobacter sp. P4_D5. The sequence continues at coordinate 73 of NZ_JBFUIP010000580.1, forward strand.
GAGCACCAGATCGCGTTCAGCGCCGTCGCGACGACGGAAATCAAAATGCCCGGCGGCGTCAGGTCCGGCTGGCGCGCATGGCTCCAGGCCGACCAGACCTCGTTCAGGATCACGAAGGCCGCGACCAGGATCAGCGCGCCCTCGAGGACGGCCGAGAAATATTCCGCCTTGTCGTGCCCATAGGGATGGTTGGCGTCGGCCGGCATCGCCGAGAAGCGGATGGCCACGAGCGCCGCGCCGGCGGCGGCCACGTTCACCACGCTCTCCAGCGCATCGGCGAACAGGGCCACGCTGCCCGTCAGCCACCAGGCCACGAGCTTCAGCGCCAGGACGGCAAGGGCAACGGCTACGCTGCCCGCCGCAAGGGTCACGGCACGGGTCAAATCTCGTTCCAAAAGGTGATCGCGGGAGGCGCCCCTCTAACCCATTCCGGGCCGCCCGCGAAGCATTCCCGGTGACATCCAAGCTTCACGAAACTGGCGCATCACTGCAACAGCGGAAGCCTACGCCCCGGCCCATGAACTCAGCCTCCGATTCCGGCGGTCTCTCGGTCGAGCGGGCGCAGCTGGCGCTTGGCGGCCAGCCGATCCTTCGCGACGTCTCCCTCCATGTGGCCCGCGGCGAGTTCGTCGCCCTGCTCGGCCCCTCCGGCTGCGGCAAGACCACGCTGATGCGGGTCGTCGCCGGCATCCAGCCGGCCGATTCGGGCCAGGTCAGGAT
>NZ_JBFUIP010000581.1:0-789 GCF_056401815.1 Aminobacter sp. P4_D5
GGCAGCAACAGCACCTCCGAGGCGATCGACCTCGCCCGCCATGCGAAGCAGGCCGGCGCGGATGCCACGCTGGTCGTCACGCCCTACTACAACAAGCCCACGCAGGAGGGGATGTACCTCCACTTCAAGGCGATCGCCGACGAGGTGGACCTGCCGCTCATCATCTACAACATCCCGCCGCGCAGCGTGGTGGACATGACGCCCGAGACGATGGGCCGTCTGGCCAAGCACAAGAACATCATCGGCGTGAAGGACGCGACCGCGAACCTCGCGCGCCCGCTGCACCAGCGCATGACCTGCGGGCCGGACTTCATCCAGCTCTCGGGCGAGGACCATACGGCGCTCGCGCTGCTGGCGGCCGGTGGTCACGGCTGCATTTCCGTGACGAGCAACATCGCGCCGCGCCTCTGCGCCGACATGCACAAGGCCTGGCGCGAGGGCCGCATCAAGGACGCGATGGTGATCCAGGACCGCCTGACGCCGGTGCACGACGCGCTGTTCTGCGAGACCTCGCCCGGCCCGGTGAAGTACGCGGCGAGCCTGCTCGGCCGCGGCACGGATTTCTGCCGACTGCCGATGGCGCCCGTCGCCGAGAGCACGCGCAAGCGGGTCGAGGGCGCGATGCGGACGGCGGGGCTGCTGAACTGAGTCACCCATGGCCGTAGCACCCAAGAAGAAATCGATCATCAGCATCGGCACGGCGGCCCAGAACCGCCGGGCCCGCTTTGACTACAAGATCGGCCAGACCTTCGAGGCCGGCATGGTGCTGCACGGCCCGGAGGTGAAGAG
>NZ_JBFUIP010000582.1:0-789 GCF_056401815.1 Aminobacter sp. P4_D5
AGCTGGGGTGGGGGCGGTGGAAACCACGGCAACTATGCCAGTAGCGGTGGCGGATACCGTGGCGGCTACTCCGGCGGCGGCGGCGGATCCCGTGGCGGCGGCGGTGGCCGGGGCGGCGGACATCGCGGCCGCGGCTGACGCGACAATTTGCCATGCTTCCGCCACCTTGGCGGTGCTACATTCGAGGGAATGAAGGAGGACAATCCGATGCGGATGATCCGGAACGTGATGATGGCCAGCCTTGCCGCCCTCGGCGCGGGTGCTGGCGCCGCCCAGGCCCAGTGGATCGAGGCGCCGGCCTACTACGCCCCGCCGCCCCCGGTCTATTATGCGCCGCGCGTGTATGCGCCGCCCGTGCCGGTCTACGTGCCGCCGCCGGTCTACGTGGCGCCGCGGCCGTACTACGCGCCGCGTCCCTACTACGGTTACGGGTACGGCCGGCCCTATGTCGGGCACTACGGCCGTGGATATGGCTACGGCCGTCGCTGGTAGCCGCCGCGGGCGACCTTGAAGTCACCCTAGCCGGCTGAGCCCGGCTTGACGTTTGACGCCCCGGCGATATCGCCGGGGCGTTTTACGTTTTATGGACCGTGCATGTGCACCGTGATCCTGCTGCGCCGCCCCGGCGCCGCCTGGCCCCTTCTCCTGGCCGCCAATCGCGACGAGAGGCTGGATCGCCCCTGGGATCCGCCTGCCGCATTCTGGCCGGGCATCCTCGGCGGCCGCGATGCCACCGCCGGGGGAACCTGGATGGCGCTCAACCGCTCCGGCGTCGCCGCTGCCGTGCTG
>NZ_JBFUIP010000583.1:0-788 GCF_056401815.1 Aminobacter sp. P4_D5
CTCGAAGAGGGTCCGGATGCCCGGGGCTCCGTCCGCCGCCAGCCCGTAGAGGTAGAGCCGCCCGAGCCCGACCCAGTCGGCGCCGAGCGCGATCGCCTTCACGATGTCCGTGCCGCGCGTGAAGCTGCCGTCCACCATGATCTTGGCACGGCCAGCCACCGCCTCGACGATCTCGGGGATGATGTCGAGCGAGCCGCGCCCGCCGTCGAGCTGCCGCCCGCCATGGTTGGAGCAATAGACCACGTCCACGCCGTGGTCGCAGGCGATGGCGGCGTCTTCACCGGTTCCGATCCCCTTGAGGATCAGCGGAATCCTGTACTTGTCCTTGAAGCGCTTCACCTCGCGCCATGAGAGTGCGGCCTGGTGGTCCATGCCGGTGTTCGCGGCGCGCCAGGTCTTGATGAAGCGCTTGGAGATGTCGCGCTCGCGGCGGCTGTAATGGGCTGTGTCGACCGTCATGCAGAAGGCGTCGTAGCCGGCGGCGATGACCCGCTCGACGATGCCATCCACCCATTCGTCGTCGCCGCGGACGTAGAGCTGGAAGATCTTGGGGCCGGTCGAAGCCTCGGCGCAGGCTTCCAGGCCCGGCTGGCTCACGCTCGACAGCATGAAGGGCACACCGAAGGCACCCGCACCCTTCGCCACGGTGGCGCCGCCGCCCGGCTCGAAGCTCTCCAGCGATCCCACCGGCGCGCAGAAGACCGGGAGCCGAACCCTGTGCCCGAAGAAGTCCACGCTGGCATCGACCTTGGAGACGTCGTTCAGCACGCGCGGACGCAGCGCGACCG
>NZ_JBFUIP010000584.1:0-788 GCF_056401815.1 Aminobacter sp. P4_D5
GTGCCGATCAGTCCCGAGGTGATGACCGTTGCGATGCCGATGATCATGGATATCCGTGCGCCGTAGATCAGCCGCGAGAGGTAGTCGCGTCCGAGCTGGTCGGTGCCCAGAAAATTCACGGGCGTGCCGCCCTCCATGAAGGAGGGCGGGACCAGCCGGTGCTCGAGATCGACAGCGAAGGGATCGAAGGGCACGATCCAGGGGGCGAGGATCGCCACCACGAGCACGGCGCCCACGATGAACGCACCGACCAGGAAGCCGGCATTGCGCAGCATCCGGCGCGCCGCGCCCTGGCCGGGAATCACCGTGGCGCTCATGCCGTGCGCAGCCGCGGGTCGAGGACGGCGTTCAGCAGGTCGGCCAGCAGCGTAAGCGCGATGTAGATCAGCGCCAGCACCAGAACGACCGCCTGCACCACGGGAAAGTCGTTCTTGCTGATGCTCTCCCAGGCGAGGTAGCCCACGCCATGCATGGCGAAGACGGTCTCGATCACGATGGACCCGCCCAGCATGAAGCCCAGCTGCACCGCCGCGATGGAGACCACGGGGATCGCCGCGTTGCGGAAGCCGTGCTTCACCAGGATGGAAAGCCGGCTCAGCCCCTTGGCCCGCGCGGTGCGGATGTAGTCGGAAGACAACGCCTCGATCATGCCGCTGCGCGTCAGCCGCATCAGCGAGGGGATGGCGGAAAAGGCCAGCACGATTCCGGGCATCACGTAATATTCCGGGCCGCCCGTTCCCGAGATCGGCAGCAGCCCGAGATTCAACCCCAGCCAGACCATCAGGATC
>NZ_JBFUIP010000585.1:0-787 GCF_056401815.1 Aminobacter sp. P4_D5
CCGCCGGCTCGCTTGAGCGACACACTCCCGCGCATTGCCTTCCTGGCCGCGACCACCGAGGTCGCGCAGATGGCGCGCGACCGCCTCGCCGCGATGTACGGCGATGCGCAGCCCAACGAGGCCCAGTTCATCGTGGCGCTCGGCGGCGACGGGCTGATGCTGGAGACGCAGCATCGCTTCCTCGGCGGCAACGCGCAGATCTACGGCATGAACCGCGGCAGCGTCGGCTTCCTCATGAACGAGTATCGCGAGGAGGACCTGCCCGCCCGCCTCCGCGCCGCCCAGGCCGCGCAGCTGCATCCGCTGCGCATGCGCGCGCATTCCAGCGACGGGAAGACCCACGCCACGCTCGCCGTCAACGAGGTATCGCTGCTGCGCCAGACCCGCCAGACCGCCAAGCTGCGCATCCTGATCGACGGCAAGGAGCGCATGTCGGAGCTGATCTGCGACGGCATCCTCGTCTCCACCCCCGCGGGCAGCACGGCCTACAACCTCTCGGCGCACGGGCCGATCGTGCCGCTGGACGCGAACCTCCTGCCGATGACGCCGATCTCGGCCTTCCGGCCCCGGCGCTGGCGCGGGGCGCTGCTGCCCTCGACCGCCCGGGTTGTCTTCGAGATCCTGGAGGCGGAGAAGCGCCCGGTCTCGGCGACGGCCGACTACACCGAGGTGCGCGACGTGCGCCGCGTGGAGGTGCGCGAGGACCGCAGCATCACCATGACCATGCTGTTCGACCCCGACCGGAATCTGTCGGAGCGCATCATTTCTGAGCAGTTCACGGTCTAGT
>NZ_JBFUIP010000586.1:0-786 GCF_056401815.1 Aminobacter sp. P4_D5
CACCATGAAGCTGSCSGARTGCCGGGTGCCGTTGGTGCCGGGRATRCGGCCGCTGTTCACCGCSGGGCCGAAGCCGGAGATGCCGTTCGTGTCGTTGTTGCGGTAGCCGATCTCGCCCTCGAGCCGGAGCCCGTTGCCGAAGCCCCAGCCCACGCTGGCGACGCCGACATAGCCGGTCTCGAAGGTGGTGCGGCCGCCATTGGCCGGGAAGCCGGCGTTGCGCAGGCCCGCCGTCATGCTGCCGTTCGGACGCAGGTCCGTCGCGACGCCCCAGTTCGCGCCAGCGCCGGCACCGATGTAGATGCCCGATACGGGCTGCGCCTGTGCGGCCAGCGGCGAGGCCAATGCGGCCGCGGCCCAGAGGAATTTGCGYARTGCCATGAGGACGTCCCGACCTTGAGAAGGAGGATGGGTTATCGCCGCAACCAAGGCCGGCGGCTAGTGCCACATGCAGGGAAGGCCCGGAAGCTTCAGGGGAGCGGCTGACATCCACTCCAACTGAGGGGCGAGGTGGAGCCCGGTCGAGGTCCGCCAGAAATCGCTTTTAGAGCGTTCCCCGAAACCCCCATAACCCCCATAACCCTGGTCGCCGAGGGGCTAAGCCGACACACGCACAGATACACGCGTGAACYGCTTCGCCCGGAAGAGCATACGCAGCATAGGCACCATAGGCAGGGCCGCGCTTCCCGTTTTCCGCACCATCCCCAAAACCTCGAAAACCTAACGACGACGCGCTAGGTCCATCCCATAAGTCGGCCTAGTTTGGTCCATGCGCCGGAATTCCTA
>NZ_JBFUIP010000587.1:0-784 GCF_056401815.1 Aminobacter sp. P4_D5
GTCTTGGTCCTGTCCGTCCTTCGCTGTCCGGAGCAGGCCACCCCTGAGCAGCGGCGCGTGCCCGGCGGCGAATACGTCATGGGTCGCGGCACCGAATGCGACTGGCCGCTCCGCGATCCCGACCGCGTCCTCTCCAAGCGGCATTGCGCCGTCGAGTATCTCTCGGGCGCCTGGCAGGTGCGCGACCTCTCGACCAACGGAACCTTCCTGAACAGCGGCGGCGAACCCGTGGGCCGCGACCAGGTGCGCGTGCTGCGCGACGGCGACCGGCTGCGCCTCGGCGCCTACGAGATCGAGTGCCGAGTGGAAGAGGAGGCCGGATACGGCGAAGGCCGCTGGCAATCGGCGGCGGCGGTGCCCGACCCGATGGCGCCGCCCGCCGCGCCCTCCGACATCTTCTCCGCGCCGCTGCCGGGGCTTTCGACGGGCGAGAGCGCGCCCTCCGGCAACGCGCCCCTGCTGCCGTCGGACTTCGATCCCTTCGCGGCGGACGATCACGGCCCGGTCATGCCCGACCACCGTCCCAGCACGAACGACGTCTTCACCCCGCCGCGCGCCACCATGCCGGACCTGCTGCCGACGAGCTGGGACACGCCGGTGGCGCCGAAGCCGGGGGCTCCTTCGAACGATCCCTTCGCCCACCTGCCGGACCCCTTCGCGGATGCGCCGCCAGGCGCGCCCGCCGCACGGCATGCCGATCCCTTCGCCACGCCATCTGCTGCGGTCCCGCTGCCCGACCCCTTTGCCGATCCGCCCGCCGCGCGAGCTGCGCCGCCGCCTTCGG
>NZ_JBFUIP010000588.1:0-783 GCF_056401815.1 Aminobacter sp. P4_D5
GCTCTACCCCGACGCGATGCCGCTCGCGGGAAAAATCCTGACCATCGCGCAGGAGATTTACCGCGCCTCGGACATCACCATCCCCGACAGCGTAGCGACGAAGCTCGCGCGCTTCGAGGCCCAGGGCTTCGGCCATGTGCCCGTCTGCATCGCCAAGACGCAATACAGCTTCAGCGCCGACCCGACAGCGCTCGGCGCGCCGGAGGGCCACGTTCTGCCGATCCGCGACGTGCGCCTCTCGGCTGGGGCAGGCTTCGTCGTGGCAATCTGCGGGGATGTGATGACCATGCCGGGATTGCCGCGCGTGCCGGCCGCGGAGACGATCCGTTTGGATGAAGACGGCCGGATCGAAGGGCTGTTCTAAGGAGCGAGGGGCGCCGCGCCTCGCGCGCCCTGCCAGGGACTACATGCCCCTGGACCCCTAGACTTCGAGTAGGCGCTCCACCGCCGCTGCGATGGTGAAGAGGCGAGCGTCGGCCATCGCCTCACCCATCAGCATCAGGCCGGCCGGCGCGTCGCCGGGCAGGTGGCAGGGCAGGCTGATCGCGCAGCGATCCAGGAAATTCGCGATCGTCGTGTTCCGCAGCAGCAGCAGGTTGATGCGGTTGTACTCGCTCTCCTCCGCCACGGCCGCGATCGGTGGGGGAGCCAGGGGCACCGTCGGGCAGATCACCACATCGAAGGGCGCCGTCCGTGCGGCGGCCTCCGCGATCACCTCGGCGCGCCCCTTCACCGCGGCCAGATAGTCCGTCGCGGTCATCGGCTCGCCGCGCATGATCCGCT
>NZ_JBFUIP010000589.1:0-783 GCF_056401815.1 Aminobacter sp. P4_D5
ACGATCACCTGGTCCGGCGTGCAGCGCACCGCCCGCGCGGCGCCGAGGTAGTTCGCGATCGCCTCGCGCAGGGCCAGCGAGCCGCGTGGGTCGCCATAGCCGAGCATGTCCGGATCGGGCGATTGCAGGCGCCGCAAGGTGAGCTGCCGCCAGATGCGCGCCGTCGCCTCGTCCCAGGAGGTGCGGCCGGTGTTGAAGGGCTGCGCGCCCGGCTGGACCATGTTGGGGAGGTTGAAGGGCGCGGGCTCGGTCCTTGTGGGGCGCAGCCTGGCGGCGGCAGGCCGCTCCAGCCCTTCCGGCAGGTCGCGCGAGACATAGCTGCCGGCGCCGACGCGCCCCTCGATGAAGCCTTCCGCGAGTAGCTGCTCATAGGCCGCGACCACGGTGTTGCGCGCGATGCCGAGCCGCTGCGCCAGCACGCGCGTCGCGGGCAGCCGCGTGCCCGGCGGCAGGGTGCCGCCCAGGATCGCCCGTCGCAGCTCCAGATAGACCTGGCGCAGCAGGGGCGTGCCGTTGGTGCGCTCGATGGCGAGCAGCAGCAGGTCGGAGAGGTCGGCCACGGCTCCAGCCTAGCACCGATCGTGGAATGGACCAGTGGAAATCGCATAAATTGGCCCTCGCGACGGACCAATGCACCTGTCACGCTATGGCATCAATTCCATCACAGGGTTACCGCCATGTCCGAGGTCGCCGACCGCTATCCCGTCACCGAGCGCAACAAGGTCCGCCGCCTGCACGAGCGGGGCCGGCACGACTTCGCCTCGGTCTACGAAATCCTCGATG
>NZ_JBFUIP010000590.1:0-783 GCF_056401815.1 Aminobacter sp. P4_D5
GTGAGGAACTTCCGGGCCTCGGTCGCGCTCATCTTCAGCACCTTCGCGACGATGTGGACAATGCGGTGCCGTTCGAGCAGCTCGGCACGCTCGTAGACCGCACCGGCATATGTGCCGATGCTCATGCCTTCCGGCGGGCCATCCCCGCCCGGCAGGATCAGGTCGGCTGGTGCCGTCGCGGAATAGCCTGCCGCCACCAGGCGCTCATGCAGATCCTCGGGCGTCGCGGGCGGCAGCGGCGCTTCCTGATGGTCGCCAGAGGCTTCGCCAGGGTCGGCGGCTCCATGACGGCCAGCGCCGCCGCCAGCGGCCTCCTGCTCGTCGCCAGAGGCTTCGCCAGCGGCAGTGGCATCGTCCGTACCCTCGCGAGGGGCTTTCTGGCGGGCTCCAGGCGCTTCCTGGCCTTCGCCGGGGGCGGGCTTGCCGGTGGGGCGCGTGGCCGCGCGAGGCGCTTTGTTCGTCGCGGTCATGGTCAGCGGTTCCTGAGGCTGGGGTGATTGAGGAAGGCGAGCCCCAGGCCGCGCCGGATCGTGTCGGGGTCGGGGGGTTGCTCTGGAGAAGCCGCCTCGGCGGGGGTGTTGGTTCCGTCGGCGTCTGACGAAGCTTCAGCGAAGGCGGCCAGGTCGGCCTTGAGTTGCGCCCCTGCGCGCGCCGCGTCTCGTCGGGCAAAGGTCTTCACGGCGTCGAGCAGGCTGCGATGGAGGCCCGCGCAGTACGCAGGATCCGCACCAAAGCTGGCAGCTTTGGCGACGATCTCTTCGACCAGCGCCGTGGCGTTGGCGG
>NZ_JBFUIP010000591.1:0-783 GCF_056401815.1 Aminobacter sp. P4_D5
GGGCATGACCACGGCGCCCTCGGCGATCTCGGCGCTGCGGGCACGGACCACGGAGGGGTGCAGGAGGACGGGCAGAGCGGCAGCCAGCCGCCCGGCAGCGGCCAGCCGCGCGGCGTTGTCGCCGAGCGCGATCAGCAGGGGGCCGCCGTCATGGGCTGTCTCCGCGCCCAGGACCGGCAGGCCCAGCACATCCGGCAAGGGAGCCCTTCCGTCCAGGAACCCCGCCACCTCGAAGCCGGCATCCCACGCCGCCTCGCAGACGGCGCGCCCATGGCCTCCGGCCCCGAGGATCAGGACCCGCATTCCGCCATCGCCGGGAGTGTGCCTAAAATCGCGGGACCGGGGGGATTCATGCGCATGGCTGATCTCGAACTGCTCCGTCTCGAACGGCGCGTGGAACGTTTGCTCGATCTGCCTGCCGCCGCGCCCGGCGCGACCATCGGCATCGCGCGCGACGGAAACATGCTGCTGCACCGCTCCGGCGGGCTGGCCTCGATCGAGCTGGGCGTGCCCATCGGGCCGGGCACCACCTTCCGCATCGCCTCCGTCTCCAAGCAGTTCACCTGCGCCGCCATCCTGCTGCTCGCCCGCGAGGGGAAGCTCGCCCCGGCCGATCCCGTCCGGAAGCACCTGCCGCAGCTGCCGCCGATCCTGGGCAGCATCACGCTCGACCACCTGATGCGCAACACCTCCGGCCTGCGCGACATGCTGGAGCTCAACCGTCTCGGCGGCGTCGACCTCGGCACGCCGTTGACCGAGGCGGAGCTGGACGGAGCCATCGCA
>NZ_JBFUIP010000592.1:0-781 GCF_056401815.1 Aminobacter sp. P4_D5
GGCTACGAGGCCGAGGTCACGCTGCAGGCCGCCATGCGCGTCGAGGGCGACGAGATCATCGTCGACTACGCCGGCACGACCGGCCTCTCCACGCGCGGCATCAACGTGCCGCCGGCCTATTGCCGCGCCTACGCCTGCTTCGGGATCAAGTGCGTCGTGGCGCCGGAGATCCCGAACAACTGGGCCAGCCTCGCGCCMTTCGTGATGGAGATCCCCGAGGGCTGCATCCTCAACGCCCCGCGGCCCTATCCCGTCAGCGTGCGGCATGTGGTGGGCCAACTCATCCCCGACCTGATGATGGGCTGCCTCGCCCAGGCCGTGCCGGACCGCGTGAATGCCGAGGGCAGCTCCGCCCTGTGGAACCCGCCGCTGCGCGGGGGATCGCAGGTGAGCGGCCAGGATGCGGAGGTCGACGACTTCGAGATCATCACCTTCAACTCCGGCGGAACCGGCGCCCGGCCCACCAAGGACGGGCTGGACGGCATTGCCTTCCCTTCGGGCGTGCGGACCATGCCCGTGGAGGCCACGGAAAACGTCGCCCCCGTGATCTTCTGGCGCAAGGAGCTGCGCCCCGACAGCGCCGGCGCCGGCAAGACGCGCGGCGGCTTCGGCCAGATCATGGAGATCGGCGCGAAGAAGGACGCGGAGTTCGCCGTCAACGCCATCTTCGACCGCGTGGCCAATCCGCCCAAGGGCCGCTTCGGCGGCGGCTTGGGCGCGGGCGGCTGGGTGGGGCTTGATGACGCTAATGTCACGGTCCTGCGGACCAAGGGCTTCCAGG
>NZ_JBFUIP010000593.1:0-780 GCF_056401815.1 Aminobacter sp. P4_D5
GGGCCCTACCATCCCGAGCAGGCGGATCCCGCCCAGCTGCGCGAGGTGGCGGATCGTCTGCACGCGGGTTTGTCGAACAATCTCGAGCCTTTCCACACGGCGCCGCGCGCATCGCGGGATCGGTTGCGGGTCGGCTTCCTCTCCGCGAATTTCGGGACGCATCCGGTCGGCTGGTTCACCCTGGCGGGCATCGAGAACCTGCCGCGCGACGACTTCGAGCTCATCGTCCTTTCTCTTGGTGACCGACCTGGCCCCCTGGCACAGCGCTATCGCGACCGGGCTGACAGCTGGGTCACGCTTGATCCCGCCATTGGCGAATCGCTCCTGGTCGAGAAGCTGCGCGCGGAGGATCTGGATATCCTCGTCGACCTCGGCGGGCATGGGCTGGGCGGCAAGATCCGCGCGCTGCGGCACCGCTGTGCACCTGTGCAGATCAAATGGGTGGGCTCCCAATCGGCGACGACCGGCGTGCCGAACATCGACTGGATGCTCACGGACCGCTGGGAGACGCCGGAGGGCTTCGAAGAGCACTATGTTGAGCAGCTGCTGCGACTGCCGGATGGTTATGTCTGCTACGAGCGGCCGTCCTACGCACCCGCGGTGATGCCGGCACCGCTGCTCCGGCGCGGCCATGTCACCTTCGGCTGCTACAACAACATGGCGAAGATCACGCCACGGGTGCTGGCCTGCTGGGCGAGGATACTGGACGCGGTGCCGGACAGCCGGCTCGTCCTGCGGACGCACGCCCTCGGCGATGCACCCACGCGCGCAGCCTTCGTC
>NZ_JBFUIP010000594.1:0-779 GCF_056401815.1 Aminobacter sp. P4_D5
CCATTGGCGATGGCGCTCGTCGCCATGTCCCAGAGCAGCGGCGCACCGCCGGCCCGCGGGCAGGCGAAGGCGATGGGGTTGGTGCCGATCACGGCCTTTCGCGCGCCGAAGGGCGCCACGCGGCTGCGGCCGTTGACCATGGCGAGCGCGAAGTACCCGGCCTCGGCCAGCGGCTCGATGTCGGTCGCGAGCGAGGCGTAGTGATGCGCGTTGCGGATGGCGATGCAGGCGATGCCCTGGCGGTGCACGGCGTCGAGCAGGCGTGCACGGCCGGCCTCCAGCGCCACCTGCGCGAATCCGCCAGCGCCATCCACGGCGATCGTGCCGGGGCGCGGCTGCTCCACCACCGGAACGGCCGCGCCGTCGAGGTATCCCGCGCGCAGCGAGGAGAGGTAGCCCGGAATCCGGAACAGCCCGTGGCTGAAGCACCCGTCGCGCTCCGCCTGCGCGACGGCGGTCGCGAGGATCGCCGCGCTCGCCTCCGGCATGCCGTGCGCCCCGAAGATACGCGTCAGCAGCGCGTGCAGTTCCGCATAGGTCATCGCTTCAGCCGCATCGCGGCGGCGAGGGACTTGCGCGAGCGCGCGATGTGCTCCTCCAGCAGCCTGGCCGCCCGCTGGGCGTCGCCCGCGCGGCAGGCGGCGACGATCTCGCGATGCTCCTTCTGCGGCCCCTCCTTCCCCGTCGTCTGCGACAGCCGCAGCCGCAGGAAGCGGTCCGCATTGGTGAAGTTCGCCTGGATCATCGCGAGCAGGGTCGGCCGGTTGCAGGGCGCGTAG
>NZ_JBFUIP010000595.1:0-779 GCF_056401815.1 Aminobacter sp. P4_D5
CGCCCGCCTCGGTCGGCGTCACGATGCCGCCCACGATGCCGCCGACGATGATGACCGGAAGCAGCAGCGCCGGGATCGCCCGCACGAAGGCCTCGCGCAGGCGCGGCAGGCTGAAGGGCTGCGTGTCCGTGTACCGCTCGGGCTCCCGGCTTGCGTAGATATAGTGCGTCACCATCAGGCCGAGCGAGGCGATGAGGCCGGGAATGATCCCACCCAAAAACATCTGGCCGACCGAGAGGTCGCAGACCATCGCCAGCACCACCATGATGATGGAGGGCGGGATGATCGGGCCGAGCGCCCCCGCCGCGGCGACCACGGCGATGGAATAGTCGATGTCGTAGTTGCGCCGGCGCATCTCCGGCAGAAGGATGGAGGAGACGGCGGCGGTGTCCGCGCTGCCGCTGCCGGAGATTCCCGACAGGAAGGTCGAGGTGACGGTCGCGACCATGAAGAGGCTGCCGCGCACCCAGCCCACCAGGGCGGCGGCGAGGCCCACGATCGCCTTGGCCAACCCACCATGCTCCATGATCAGGCCCGACAGGATGAAGAAGGGGATGGCCATCAGCGGGAAGCTGTCGAGGCCGTTGTAGAGGCGCTGCGCCACCACCACCATCGGGACGTCGGTGGTCAGCAGCAGCGTCAGCGCGGCGGCGACACCGAGCACGAAGACCATCGGCGCGCCGGCGACCAGCAGCATCGTGAAGGAGCCGAAGGTGAGGAGCATCAGTCGATCCTCACGCCGCCGCCCGTCGTAACGGCTGACAGGCCCAGGATCTGTC
>NZ_JBFUIP010000596.1:0-778 GCF_056401815.1 Aminobacter sp. P4_D5
GTGATGAACCTCGCGAGCCGCAGCATCGTCGAGGGCGTGGCGGTGGCGCCTGGACGCGTCCGGGTCGCGATGGGCGCCATTCCGATGGCCGCCCGATGAGCGCGCGCCTTGCCCTCCTCGCGCTGCTGGCGCTGGCGGGCTGCGGCCAGGCCGAGCGACTCTCGCGCGTCGGCCGCGCGCCGGACCTGTCGCCGGTCTCCAACCCGACGGAGGATCCGCGCTGGCGCCCCGTCACCATGCCCATGCCCCAGGCGCGCGAGGCGCCGCCCATGGCGAACTCTCTCTGGCGTCCCGGCAGCAGCACYTTCCTGCGCGACCAGCGGGCGGCCCAGGTGGGCGACCTCATCACCATCCTCGTCGAGATCCAGGACACGGCGCAGCTGCAGAACCGCACCCAGCGCAGCCGGAACGGCACGGAGACGATGGGCGTCCCGAACTTCTTTGGACTCGAGACTCCGCCCCGGCGCTTCCTGCCCAATGGCGCGGACCCCGCCAACCTGATCAACACCAACGGCGCGGGCGCCAGCGACGGCAATGGCACGGTGCGGCGCAACGAGCAGATCGCCCTGCGGCTCGCGGCGACGGTCACGCAGTCGCTGCCCAACGGCAACATGGTGGTGGCCGGGCGGCAGGAGGTGCGCGTGAACAACGAGCTGCGCGAGCTCTCGGTGCAGGGGATCGTGCGCACGCAGGATATCGCCAGCGACAACACCATCCGCCACGACCGGCTGGCCGAGGCGCGGACCGCCTATGGCGGGCGGGGGTCGCTGTCGGACAT
>NZ_JBFUIP010000597.1:0-777 GCF_056401815.1 Aminobacter sp. P4_D5
GTCTTCTTGCGCGCGGCGGGCACATAAATGTCGTCGAGCGGTATCTTCTGAACTCTGAGCATGATGGCTTCCGGCTGTGGAAGTACAGCTTCACCTAGATAGGGTGTTTCCATGAGCCGGCCAAGGCAGCCAGACTTGAACAGAGCTGCGCTCGATCAGATCTTTTTCTTGGCGGCACGCCGCTTGGCGTCGTCGATCATCATGTTGGCGAGCTGCATGCGCACCATGGCGCGCTGACGCAGATGCGGCGCCACCCGGTCGGGATGGTTGGCGAGCGCAAAGATGCGGCGCAGTTTGGCCAGATCGGCGGGCTTGACCTCGGCGAGGCCGAGTTCGGCGGCAATCGCGTCGGGATCGATCGACGGCGCCTCAAGTTCTTCGATAGCAGCGGCCTTGGCCTTGACCATGTCGAGCAGCGAAACGAACTCGTCTTCGAGGGCAGCACCAGCCTCGCGATATTCCGCGGCAACGGTCTCGCCGGCAACGCGGATGCGGCCCGAATGCAGCTCATCGGCAACCGCCAGATAGTCGAAAGGGATGGTCGGCGCGGGTGCAATATCGCCTGGCTCCGAAGCGACGAACAGATCGTCCAGCAACGAAGCGAAGTCGCGATTGGTCTCGGTGCCCATGCAAGCCCCTCCGCACGAAAACGCATGATACGTAAAAACTGCCCGGACCATAATGGGGCCAGGTTAAAAATCGCTTCGAAGCTTCGGCAGTATCTTACAAATTTCCGCTACCGGAAAAAGCCGGGCGGCGGACCGACCGCATGGCAGC
>NZ_JBFUIP010000598.1:0-776 GCF_056401815.1 Aminobacter sp. P4_D5
TCGGGGTCGATCACCACGCGCACGGGCGAGGGGCCCGGAACAAGGCGCGTCGTCAGCCGCGGATCATCGGCGCGCACGGTGCCGGCACCGACCACCACCGCGTCGCACAGCGCCCTCAGCCGATGGGTGTGCCGGATGTCGCCGGGGCCGCCGATCCACTGGCTATGGCCGAGCCTGGTCGCGATCCGCCCGTCCAGCGTCTGGGCGAGCCGGCCCACGACGATGCAGCCATCCGGCGCAGTCGGTGGGGCGAGGAGGGGCGAGAACAGCGCGGCCAGCGCGCCCGCGCCTTCCGGGCGCCCCGCGAGGAGCGCCTGCCATTCGGGATCCTGCGCACCATCCATCCGGCGCGGTTATGCCGGAAGCGGGCGGCGATGTCAGGCCCGGGCTTTTCCGCCGCGGCGTTGCGGCACGGCCGGCCCGGCCGGATGATCCGGCCCCCGGAGGAAGGCGATGGCGCGACAGCGGCGACGACGAGGACAACCGGTCGAACTGCCACTGGTATTCGGCGAGCACCGGATCGCGGAGGGCTGGATCGGCATCGGGATCGCGGGGGCGGCCTTCGTAGTCATCGGGGCGGCGATGGCCGCTGCGGGAGCGCCGGAGGTGATGCTCGCCGTGGGGCCGGTCCTGACGGTCTTCGCGGCGCTGTGCGCGGTGACGCGGGTGGTGCGGTTCGACCCCGAGGCCAGGGAGGTCCTGGTGACGCGGCGGCTACTCGGGCTCGGCCATACGCGGCGCCTGCCGTTCGACCGGTTCCGGACGGTGGCGGTGGC
>NZ_JBFUIP010000599.1:0-775 GCF_056401815.1 Aminobacter sp. P4_D5
GCATTCCTTGCAGGTGCCGCAGGTGAGGCCGCCATAGGGCACTACCATCTGGCCCGGGGCGAAACCGGTGACGCCCGCCCCGATCGCCGCGACATCCCCCACGCCCTCGGCGCCGACGCTGATCGGCAGGGTGCGCTTGGCGAAGGCCATGCCCCGCCAGCCCCAGACGTCGATATGGTTGAGGGCGACCGCGCGCATGGCGATCTGCACCTCGCCCGGGCCGGGAGGAGGGGGCGGGTCGATCTCCATGAGGCGGAGGTCACGGTCGGCCAGGAGCTGAAGGGCGCGCATTTCGGCGCAGTAGCAGGGTTCGGGGCAGGGCCCAAGCGGCGGGCCGCCCCGGCTTGCGGGACCGACGGGCCTGTGGGTTCATCGAACCGTCAAGAATCGCGCTCCGTCGAGGGCCAATGGGGGAACGGCATGCGGAGCTACGATTACATCGTGGTCGGCGCGGGATCGGCCGGCGCGGTCGTCGCGAACCGGCTGTCCGCCGACACCCGCAATACGGTGCTCCTGCTGGAGGCCGGTCCTGCCAGCCACCCCTGGTCGCGCATCCCCATCGGTTACGCGAAGCTCATCCGAAATCCCACGGTCAACTGGCTCTACAGCGGGGAGCCGGAGGCCAGCACCAACGGCCGCCGCCTGCCCGTTCCTCGCGGGCGGATGCTGGGCGGCTCCAGTGCGATCAACGGTCTCGCCTTCGTGCGCGGCCAGGCGCAGGACTTCGACAGCTGGGCCCAGATGGGCAACGCAGGCTGGAGCTATGCGGAGGTCC
>NZ_JBFUIP010000600.1:0-773 GCF_056401815.1 Aminobacter sp. P4_D5
TCGAAGTCGTAGCCCTGCCCGCGCAGGGGATGGGCGGCGATGCTGCCCTCCAGCGCCGTGCCCTTGACCACCTGCTTGATGACATGGGCCACGAGGCCCGCATCCTCCGAGAACTTCGGCAGCAGCGGCAACGCCACGATCACCGTCTCGCCGGGCTTGAGGTGGCTGTTCTCACGGACATCCACCACATGCACGATCGCGTAGTCGATCTCCGGCCCGTAGGCGACGGCGCGGTTGCCCGGGATGGTCCAGGGCGTCGTCGTCCAGATCACGATGCAGGCGCCGGCAAACTGGCCGGTCAGCAGCGGGAAGCGAGCCCAGAGCGTCGGGCTCACATGGTCGTGGTACTCGATCTCGGCCTCGGCGAGCGCGGTCTTCTCGACCGGGCTCCACATCACCGGCCGCAGCCCGCGATAGAGCGAGCCGTTCATCAGGAACTTGCCGATCTCGCCGGCGATCACCGCCTCGGAGGGAAAATCCATGGTGGCGTAGCGGTCGGGCCAGTCGCCGGCGACGCCCAGCCGCTCGAACTCCTCGCGCTGCACGCCCAGCCAATGCGCGGCATAGGCCCGGCACTCCGCGCGGAACTCCAGCACCGGCACGTCGTCCTTCTTGCGGCCGCCCTGATACTTCCCCTTGGGGTTGCGATACTCCTCCTCGACCTTCCATTCGATCGGCAGGCCATGGCAGTCCCAGCCGGGGATGTAGTTGGCGTCCTTGCCGGCCATCTGCGCGGCGCGGTTGATGACGTCCTTCAGGATCTTGTTCAGCGC
>NZ_JBFUIP010000601.1:0-773 GCF_056401815.1 Aminobacter sp. P4_D5
GCATCGCGGCGGCGCCGAAGCTGCGGCTGATCCAGAAGATCGGCGTCGGCGTGAACACCATCGACCTCGACGCCGCCCGCGCACGCGGCATCGCCGTCTGCAACCTGCCGGGAACCAACAGCCGCGCCGTCGCGGAGATGACGCTGCTGCTCATGCTCGCCGCGCTGCGCAAGCTCGCTCATTTCGATGCCGAGACGCGCATCGGCCGGGGCTGGTCGCAGCCGCCAGAGCTGCAGGATGGCCTTTTCGAGCTCGGCGGGCGCACCGTGGGCCTCGTCGGCTATGGCGCGATCCCTGCCCTGCTCGCGCCCGTGCTGGCGGCGCTCGGCTGCCGAATCCTCTACACCGCGCGCGCGCCGAAGCCGCACGCGACCGGCGAGTTCCGGCCGCTCGACGCGTTGCTGGCAGAAAGCGACGTGGTCTCGCTGCACATCCCCGAGACGCCGGAGACGCGCGGGCTGATCGGCACGGCATCCCTCGCCCGCATGAAGCGGGGCGCCGTTCTCGTGAACACCGCGCGCGGCGGCCTCGTCGACCAGGCGGCGCTGGTGGAGGCGCTGCGCTCCGGCCAGCTCGCTGCGGCGGGCCTCGACGTCTTCGCGGCCGAGCCGGCCGATCCCAGCGATGTGCTCTTCGCCCTGCCCAACGTCGTCGTCGCGCCGCATGTCGGCTGGCTCACCACCGGCACCTTCGACCGTTCCTTCGCCGTCGCGGCGGAGAATGTGCGCCGCCTGTAAGCGGGCGAGGCACTCCTGCATCGGGTCGCATGATAG
>NZ_JBFUIP010000602.1:0-772 GCF_056401815.1 Aminobacter sp. P4_D5
CTTCAGGATCAGCGCCTCGGGCGGCAGGTTGCGCGCCGGCGTGGTCAGCAGGAACGAGTCCAGGCCGCCATTGTGCTCGATCGTGCGGATGCCGTTCGTCGTCAGGCGCAGCTGGATCGAGGCCGCCAGCACGTCCGAGAAGAACGAGGTCTCCTGCAGGTTGGGCAGGAAGCGCCGGCGCGTCCGGTTGTTCGCGTGGCTGACGTTGTTGCCGGACTGAACGCCCTTGCCAGTGATGCCGCAGCGGCGAGCCATGGTGATACATCCTGCAGTCGGGCCGCGCGCAGGTCTCCGCGGCCGGAGGAAAACGGAGCCGGGCGTATGCGGCAGCCCGGCGGGTGAGTCAATACTCTCAGCGCTTAGGGAGGCTCGGCAGCTGCCGCAGCTCGCCGGCCTCGACGCTGGCCAGCGCCTGGCGCAGCACGCCGGCGATGGCGCGGTCGTCCATGTTGCGCGCGAGCAGGCCGAGCGCACCGCCCAGCAGCGCCGAGGCCGCCGAGACGGGGGCGATCTTCTGCTCCAGCATATACTCGATGGCCTTGTCCACGACCGAGCCGGCGTGGCTCAGATCCTCGGGGGCTTCGTCATCCATAGGGCAATCTCCAGTCACGCCGGGAAATGGGACGGAAACTTCCGCGAGGAAAGCCCCGGCGGCCTCCGGACGAATTACGCCTTTGTCATCTCTTCGGCCGCACGGGCGCTGACGCCGCTGCCGAACTCGGCCTGGGCCTGGGCGATCGCCGCCGCCTCCGCGGCCGCGACGGCCTCGGAC
>NZ_JBFUIP010000603.1:0-771 GCF_056401815.1 Aminobacter sp. P4_D5
CCGCCCATCGGGCACACAGGTCCGGAAACGCTACGCTCGCAAGAAGGGGCGGAACAGCCCCCAATCGACGCGATCAATCGCTATAATCCGTTAAGAATAACGCTCAGTCACGGCCAAGTCTTCGTGGCCGCCGCCTTCAGCGAAGGATTCTCATCCGAGGGTGGCGGCCGCCAGCGCGGCGAAGGCCCGTGCGCGATGGCTGTGCCGGGCCTTCTGTTCAGGCGTCATCTCTCCGAAGGTCACGGTCTCGCCGTCCGGGACGAACATCGGATCATAGCCGAAGCCGCTTTGCCCGCGCGGCGGCGAGACCCAATGGCCTTCGACCCGCCCCTCGAAGGCTTCGCTGTGACCATCCGGCCAGGCCAGGACCAGCACGGCCACGAAGGCGCAGCGCCGGTCGGCCGAGGCATCGAGGCCCGCGATCCGCGCCATCGCCGAGGGATAGTCGCGCGTGCCGTCCGGCCGCATCGTCCAGTCGGCGGTGCGCACGCCGGGCTGTCCGCCGAGCGCCGCGACCTCGATGCCGCTGTCATCGGCGAGAGCCGGCAACCCCGTCGCCTTCATCGCCGCCATCGCCTTGATGGTGGCGTTGGCGATGAAGGTATCGCCGGTCTCCTCCGGCTCCGGCAGGCCGAGCTCCCCGGCCGAGACCAGCTCCATCCCATAAGGAGCCAGCAACCCCCCGAACTCGCGCAGCTTGCCCTTGATGTGGCTGGCCAGGACGAGCTTGCCGGGCTGGAGGCGCCTGTGGGTCACAGCCCCACGGCTTCC
>NZ_JBFUIP010000604.1:0-771 GCF_056401815.1 Aminobacter sp. P4_D5
GTGTTGGTGCGGCGGACCGGCACCACCAGCGGCGGTATTCCATTTCTCCCCGGATCGRACCGCGGTGCATCYCAACMRGCACCTGGCGGGCTATGCGGGTATCCTGCGTGCCCGCCAGCATTATCGCCCTCAGCAAAGAGGTCTTCGTTGCGGCCGCGTGGGACCTCGCCGGCCGCAAGGTCGCCAAGGCGCGCCTCCTCGGTGACATCTATGAGACCGCCCAAAGCTCGATCGCCCTATCCAGTGCTTCCTGCAGCTGGGGTTAGGCGGCTCAGGAGCGCACGCGCCAGGCGGTGGCGCCTTCCTGGGTGAAGAAGCAGCCCTCCACGCGGCAGCCCATCGCCTCCAGCGTCCGGATCAGGCCAAGCCGGCTCTCCAGCGGCACCAGCAGCATCATGAAGCCGCCGCCACCCGCGCCGGAGACCTTGCCGGCGTAGGCGCCGGCCTTCATCGCGGCGGCCTGCACCTCCTCGATGCGGGCGTTGCTGATGCCGGCGGCCATGGCGCGCTTCTGCTGCCAGCCCTCGCGCAGCGTCTCGGCCAGCAGCTCGAAGTCGCCGCGCARCAGCGCCTCCTTCATCTGCTGGGCGGAGGCCTTCAACGCGTGCATCGCTTCGATCGACTTGGTCGAGCCGGCGCGGACGTTCTGACTCTGCTCGGCGATGATCGTGGCGCTCTCGCGCGAGACGCCGGTGAAGCAGAGCATGGTGCGCGAGGCGAGCTCGTTCACGACCTCCTGTTTGATCTTCAGCGGATTCACGATGACGCGGT
>NZ_JBFUIP010000605.1:0-771 GCF_056401815.1 Aminobacter sp. P4_D5
GCTCCACCCCGCGGTGGTGCTGATGCGGGGGAGTGCCCCCCGGATGTTTGAGACTTTCGGTTGGGTGGCCTGGCGCTGACCGACTCTCCCGCCGCTTGAGCGGCAGTACCATAGGCGCTGGAGTGTTTCACGGCCGAGTTCGGGATGGGATCGGGTGTTTCAACTCCGCGATAGGCACCAGGCCACCGAACCGAAAGGGGTTCAGGTGGTGTTGGAATGGTTGGGTTTGAGTGAGGTTGTAGAAGTAGCGGGTGGGGTTTGGTGCTGCGTGCGGTGTCCACTCGAAGTGGACTGCACGTGTGAAATGATGAGCCTATCGGGCGATTAGGACCGCTTAGCTGCGTGCATTACTGCACTTCCACAGACGGCCTATCAACGTGATGGTCTATCACGGCCCTCAGGGAGACCTGGTTTTGAGGTGGGTTTCCCGCTTAGATGCTTTCAGCGGTTATCCCGTCCACACTTAGCTACCCAGCGGTGCCACTGGCGTGACAACTGGTGCACCAGAGGTATGTCCATCCCGGTCCTCTCGTACTAGGGACAGATCCTCTCAAGTCTCCAACACCCACAGCAGATAGGGACCGAACTGTCTCACGACGTTCTAAACCCAGCTCACGTACCGCTTTAATCGGCGAACAGCCGAACCCTTGGGACCTGCTCCAGCCCCGGGATGCGATGAGCCGACATCGAGGTGCCAAACCTCCCCGTCGATGTGGACTCTTGGGGGAGATCAGCCTGTTATCCCTAGAGTACCTTTTATCCGTTGAGCGA
>NZ_JBFUIP010000606.1:0-770 GCF_056401815.1 Aminobacter sp. P4_D5
TCGCCACCCCGGCCCGCGCCGCCACGGCCTCCATGGTGACGGCGTGGAAGCCGCCCTCGGCCAGCAGCTCCGCCGTCGCGGCCAGAATTTTTCCCCGCGCCTCGGGGCTGCGCGGGCGGCCCCGGCGCGGCGCCTCGGCCGCGAGGGCCGCGGTCGTCACTCCGCCGTACCGGCTTTCGGCCGGCGCTCGGCAAGGCCGATGGGCGGACGCCGGACCGACCGGCGATGCGCGGCGTCGCGCACATCCTGGGTGACGACGCGCACGCGGCTCTCATAGGAGCGACGGATATGCGCCCGCGCTGCCTCCTCCGCCCTGACGGGATCGCGTGCCAGGATCGCCGCGACGATCTCGGCATGCTCCTCCACCGCGCTCGAGGCCCGGCCAGGGTCGTGATAGGTCGTGCGTCCCAACAGAGGCACGAAGTTCAGCAGCGCCCGCAGGCTTTTGAGCAGGAAGCGGTTGTGCGCCGAGCGGTAAATGTGCTCGTGGAAGGCCTCGTTCTCGCGCGCATGCGCGCGGGGATCGTCGCCCAGCGCGCGCATGCCCTCCAGGATGGCGCGCAGGATGCCCATCTCTGTCGTGTCGGCATGGCGCGCGGCCAGGGCGGCCGCCGTGCCCTCCAGCGATTCGCGCGTGGCGTAGAATTCCGCGATGGCCCGAAGGTCGTAGATCGCGACCGCGAGCCCGCCGCCGGCGGCATGCTCCAGCAGCCCCTCGGCCTGGAGGCGGCGCATGGCCTCGCGCACCGGCGTGCGGCTGACCCGCAGCC
>NZ_JBFUIP010000607.1:0-769 GCF_056401815.1 Aminobacter sp. P4_D5
GTCCATATCCAGGCCGCCCGCGCCGAATCCGAGCAGGTGCAGGAGACCGAGTGGCTGGAGAAGGTCCATGCCGAGCAGGGCCTGCCCAACGCCATCGTCGGCCACGTCATCTTCATCCAGCCCAATTGCGCCGAGGTGCTGGAGGGCCATGCGAGGCATCCGCTGATGCGCGGCATACGCTCGCGGCCCAACACCTCGAAGGGCCCCGGCCAGTCCATCGCGGGACAGCCCGGCACGATGCAGGACGACCTCTGGCGCCGGAATTTTTCGCTGCTGGAGAAGCACGGCATGTCCTGGGACATGCGCATCCCCTACTGGCACCTGGAGGAGGGCGCCGAGGTCGCGCGCAGCTTCCCCGGCATCCCCATGGTGGTGAACCACACGGGCCTGCCGCTGGATCGTTCCGAGGACGGGCTGAAGATCTGGCGCAAGGGGCTGGAGGCGCTGGCCGATTGCCCGAACACCGTCATCAAGATCTCCGAGCTCGGCCTGCCTCACGGCAGGTGGGACGTGCCCAGCAACATCGGCGTCGTGAAGGAGGCGGCGGCCATCTTCGGCCCCGACCGCATCATCTTCGCGAGCAATCTGCCGGTGGCGAGCCTCAGCACGGATTTCGGCGGCATCGTGGACGTCATGCGCACCGCGCTGGCGGACCGCTCTCGCGAGGATTTGGAAAAATTCTTCCATCGCAACGCCATCCGCTTCTACCGCATCAACCTCTGAGGACCTCCCAATGAGCAACGGCCCCGAGCGTATTGGACCCTTGGCC
>NZ_JBFUIP010000608.1:0-768 GCF_056401815.1 Aminobacter sp. P4_D5
CCATCAAGGGGCGCGATGAAGCCGGCATGATTTTGTACGCAGGGCGTCGGGATGAAGCACTCCAGCCGAGCAGCGTCGCCGGGCGCGGGGGACAGCTCGGCGGGCTTGTCGATGATGCCGTCCATCAGGGGGCCTCCTCATTTGTCGCAGGCATTAGATCGCTCATCGCGGCACGATGGTGCCCTGCGACAGCCGCACCGCCTCCGCCAGCTCCGCCGCGAGGACCTGGACGCGCGGACCGGCGAGGGCGCCGAATTCCTCGGCCAGCCGGCGGCCGCCCCCGATCGTCAGGCTGACCCCGGCCAGGGGTTCGCCATCCGCCCCCAGCACCGGCGCCGCCACGGTGCAGAGGCCATAGGCGTTCTCGCCGTCCGACAGCGCGTAGCCGCGGGCGCGGACCTCGGCGAGGCGCGCCAGCAGCAAGTCGAGATCGGTGAGCGTGCGCTCCGAGAGTTTCACGCGTGGGAGGCATTCCAGCTCCTCCACCTGCCGGTCGCGCGGCAGCCAGGCGAGGATCGCCTGCCCCAGCGCGGTGGCATAGGCGCCGATGCGTGTGCCCGGCCGACGCACCACGCCATGACGATCCAGCCCGGCATCGATGCGCGCGAGGTAGATGACTTCTCCCTCCTCCAGCACGCCGAGCGAGCCGGCATCGGCGATCTCCGGCACGAGCTCCCGCAGCATCGGCCGGGCGTGGTYGCCCAGATTATGGGCGGACAGGGCGGCATGGCCCAGCTCCAGGCATTTCAGCGCGAGCCGGAAGCGCCG
>NZ_JBFUIP010000609.1:0-767 GCF_056401815.1 Aminobacter sp. P4_D5
GGCCTTCGAGCGCGTCATCGACGAATGCGCCGCCCCCCGGCCGAGCTCGCCGGAGAGCTGGATCAACGCCGAGATCCGCTCGCTCTTCCTCACCCTTCATGAGGAGGGGCATGCGCATTCCATCGAGTCCTGGCGCGGCGAGGAGCTAGTGGGCGGGCTCTATGGCGTGGCGATGGGCGGCGCCTTCTTCGGCGAGAGCATGTTCAGCCGGGCCGACGATGCCTCGAAGATCGCGCTGGTCAACCTTGTGGCGCGGCTGCGGCTGGGCGGGTTCACCTTGCTGGATGCGCAGTTCCAGACCTCGCACCTGACGCAGTTCGGCACGGAGGAGGTGCCGCGGGCCATCTACAAGCGGATGCTGTCGGTCGCGGTGGAGGTGCCCGCGCAATTCCCGGACGATCTGCCGGACGAAGTGCTGGCCGGGGAGATCGCGCGGCTGCGGGGGGCGGGCGAAGAGCCGGGAGGATGACCCTGCCGCGAATGCGGCGGGCGCCCGAGGGCGTCAAACCATGCGGAGCAGCGTGCCATCCTTGCGGATCGCCTGGTGGAAGATCACCGCGCCGATATGCATGCAGAGCAGCACCAGGATGGACCAGCCCACCCAGGCGTGCAGCATGAGCAGCGTGTTTGCCACAGGCTCATTGGTCTCCATGAACTTGGGGAAGTCGATCAGCCCGAGATAGGCGGTGTCGCCGGCCTGCGGAAAGCCGTAGGCATTGGTCGTGAAGAAACCCAGCAGCGGCTGCAAGATCAGCGCCAGGTAGAGC
>NZ_JBFUIP010000610.1:0-766 GCF_056401815.1 Aminobacter sp. P4_D5
GGATTCTGGGCGTCATCCTGGCCTCGGCGGCCGGCGCGGTAGTGCTCCTGGTCGTGGTGGGGCTCATCCGCCGCATTATGTGAGCGCAATGCCGCCGCAAGGCCTCCAGCAGGGTTAAGGCAGGACAAGTAAGGAGTCCCGCCATGTGGAACCGCATTCCGATGATCGCCCTGGCCTGTGCCATGGGCGTGCCAGCCGCTGCCCAGCCCAGGGCGGCCGACAAGACCAACGCGGTCGCCGTCCTCTTCTCGCCCGGCGCCACCGCCGCCTCCTTCAACGGCCGCGTGCGGGGTGATGAGGCCGTCGACTACCGCCTGAATGCACAGGCCGGCCAGGCCATGACCGTCCGCTTCCGCCCAGGGAGCAGCAGCGTCGGATACGTCGTCCTCCCGCCGGGCAGCGAAACGCCGATCCACAACAGCCAGGCGGCCGGGAACGAGTTCACCGGCACGCTCCAGGCCACCGGCACCTACGTCGTCAGGGTCTTCCGCACGCGCGGGCCAAACCGCCGGAACACGAGCGCGAGCTACAATATTGCCTTCGGGATCGACGGGCATGGAGCGCGCGTGGCCGAAGGGCCGCCGCCCGGCCCGCCGGCGCGCCAGGATACGACCTTCCGCGGCCCCGGGCCGGATTCCAGGCAGGTCGCCGGCCTTGCGCCGGGTGACGTGCTGACCGTCCGCACCGGACCGTCCTATGCCTCGCGGACCGTGCTGCGCTTCCCGGAAGGGACGATGCTACGCAGCTTCGGCTGCCAGGACGTGGC
>NZ_JBFUIP010000611.1:0-765 GCF_056401815.1 Aminobacter sp. P4_D5
GTTGATTCCTGAAGCGGCTGAGCGTGCGAGGCGCGATCGCGTCTTTCTCGTCGTGGTGGACGACAGCCCGGAGCGCGCCGTGGCGCTGCGCTATGCCGCTCTGCGCGCCGCGAAATCCGGTGGGCGCGTGGCGCTGCTGCGCGTGGTGGAGCCTGTGGAGCAGGCCGAATGGGCCGGCATCGGCGCGATGATGGCGCAGGAGCGGCTCGAGGAGGCGGAATCCATGCTGGCCGGTCTCGCGGCACAGGTGAAGGAGATCACGGGCGGGCTGCCCATGCTCATCACCCGCGAGGGCAAGACGGCCGACCAGCTGCTTGCACTACTCGGCGAGGATCCGCGCATCTCCATCCTGGTGCTGGCCTCGGCGGCGGACAGCAAGGGGCCGGGGCCATTGATCCAGGCGCTGACCGGCCGGCTCGCCGCCAAGATGACGGTCCCGATGACCGTGGTGCCGGGGACCATGACCGAGGCCGAGCTCGACCGCGTGACCTGAAGGCCAGCAGCCATACGCGGGGCCCCATGCGTTGACCGGGGGCGCGCGCAATCCACCACCGATCTACACGCTTCCCCTCCGCCGGGGCTGCACGAGGCCGGCGCGCAGAAGGGATGCCCATGACACGGTCGAGCCTGACTCCCAACCTCGCGGAGAAATTCGCCGCCATCGCCCTCGGGCATGTCCGGCGCGAATATCCCAACAAGCCGGAACACGTGCTCGACGGGCCCGAGGACGCGCGCACGCCGGCCGAGCTGCACCCGATCTTCCAC
>NZ_JBFUIP010000612.1:0-763 GCF_056401815.1 Aminobacter sp. P4_D5
GTGCAGGCGCAGCAGCATGCGGCCCACGGGATCGGCGCTGCGGGTGCAATAGTCCTCGAGGTCGGTCCATTCGGTGTAGCGGTGCTGCTCCGAATCCTGCCGGAAGGCGGAGAGCATCCGCCGCGCCTCCTCCACGCCGACCTGCTCGCGATGCATCGCGGCAGCGACGGGCAGCGCGGTCGCCGGATCGTCCAGCGCGGCCTCCATCGCATCCAGCCGGGCGAGTTTCTCCGCCGGCATCAGGCTGGGGCTGTCGGCGATGTCATCGGCCATGCGGACGAAGCGGTAGAAGGCCATGACCTTGGCGCGCACCGGCTTCGCCAGGATCAGCGAGGCGGTCGGGAAATTCTCCGTGTCGTGGTCCCGGTTGGGGCTCTCCGGGGCGGCCAGATCGTTCATGCCGGTCTTGTGCCGGGATATGCGCGCCCTTTCCAGCCCGCGGGGTAGCCGAGCAGACCGCGGATCAGGGCGGTCCATTGCAGGGCGAGGGCGACGAGGACCGTCAGCGGGTGGAGCGGCACGGTCCACCAGGGCTCGCGGGTCCGCCAAGTGACGGCGGCGCGGAGCGCGAAGGCGAGAAGGAGGGTCGCGGCCGCCTCGGCCTGGGGCAGCAGCGCCCAGGGCCAGAGATGCGCGCCCGCCAGCAGCACCGTCCAGATGGGCAGGCCGAGGGGGGTCGCCATGCCCTCCCGAGCGTTCTTGAGGAAGCCCGCCCAGGCCTCGCCGAAGGCGGCGTACATCCGGCAGGTGGCGAGCGGGGTCC
>NZ_JBFUIP010000613.1:0-763 GCF_056401815.1 Aminobacter sp. P4_D5
GAGCTTGTCCATCATCAGCGTCCGCAGGGCACGGCCGGAGACGAAGGGGTGCATGCAGATGTTGAGGTAGCCCTTGCCTGTCGCGTGCTGCTGCAGGAAGGCTTCCCACCACATGTCCATCACGCGCTCGGGATCGCTGATGCGCTGAGCGGAGGTGGGCGTGCCCAGCCAGGCGAAGGAATAGAACATCGCGTCGTCGATGGCGTAGTGGAACGGCAGGTTGATGAGCACCTCCGGCCCGTCGGCATCGCGCACGTAATGCGGCATGTGGCTCGCCGAGCCGCTGGAACGGTAGATGTAGCCGAGCTCGCGCAGGAGCTTTGGGCTGTGCCCGCTTCGCGTGCCGACGCCGCGATAGCCGGCGATCTTGGCCAGCGCCTCGGTGGAGCGCGTGAGATGGTCGCGCTCCAGCTCCGGATCCTTGGGGACGTGGTGTTCCCACATATGGTCCGTGAGCTCGTGGCCGCTCTTCACCACGGCTGCCAGCGACTGCTGATAAAGCTCGCAGATGCGGCCGGGCGTGAAGATCGTGCCCTTGATGCCGTGGCTGTCGAACAGCTCGACGAGCCGCCAGATGCCGACGCGCCCGCCGAACTCGCCCTTGGCGAGCTGCATGGGCGGCTCGTTCTTGAGCCGGCGCAGCAGCATGGCGTCGAAATCGGCGGTGAGGTTCACCGCGATGCGGGCGCCGTTGGGCCATTTGGGATCGGTGATGGGCTCGTGACGGGCGAGATACCCCTTCGCCGCGACATCCAGCGCGTCC
>NZ_JBFUIP010000614.1:0-762 GCF_056401815.1 Aminobacter sp. P4_D5
GCCGGAGGGTGGGCCGAAGATCGTCAGCCTGCCGCTCTCCTTCAACCGGCGGCGCCCCTTCCCGCGACGTCCTGCGCCGAGGGTGGGCCAGCACAACAGGGAAATCCTCGGCCGGGACTAACGGTTCCGGCGGAGGAAGCGGCGCCGCCGTAACGGGCGGCGCCTTGGCCTCACAGATGCGCGGTCATCGGGTCGATGATGCCGTGCACCTCGGTCACCTTGGTGGCGGGGAAGCCGCTGAGCTTGGCGTGCTCCTGCACCGCACCTTCGGTTTCGGCCAGGTAGATGCAAAAGGTCTTGTCATCGGCGACGAAGGACTGCACCCACTGCACCCGGCCGGCGAGCTGGTCGAGCGCGCCGTTGGAGGTTGCGGCCGCCTGCTTGAGCTGAGGGCTGGTGAGACCGCCCACACCGGGCAGCTCGCGTTCGATGACATAGCGTTTCATGGTCGGTGACTCCGTGTCGTGATTGACGAAGCCGTATTCGCAGCGACCGAGCCGGATGGCCTGTTCCCGCGGGAACAGGCCATACAAGCGCGGCGCCTGTCCTCACCTCAATGGGCGCAGCTACAGCGACCGCCCGATCGCATAGCCCTCCGCCGTCGCCGCCATCGGCGCCCGCGCGACCTTCGCGTCGCCGATGAGATGCACCGGCAAGCCCGCCGTACGCAGCGGTGCCGCCAGCTCGTCGTTCGGCCTGCGCGGCGTGGAATAGGCGAAGAAGGCGACGTCCTCGACCTGGCGCTCCTGGCCTGTGTAGACA
>NZ_JBFUIP010000615.1:0-762 GCF_056401815.1 Aminobacter sp. P4_D5
CTCGTCATGGAGGAGATGACCGAGGGGCGGAACCGTGGTTGGGATGCGCTGGATTCCCGCATCCCGATGAAGCTGCAGCTCGAGCGCGCGGGCGTCGAGATCAAGTGCGATCCGGCGGCGGTGCAGGCCGTGCTCGACAGCGACAAGAAGTAGGGTCGAAGGACGGTCGGCTAGTTCTTGCCGACCGTCACCCCCGCCATCGCCTCAATCACCTTGACGACCGAGGCGCCCTCGTCCTTCCCGTACCCCGCCGCGCGGGCCATCTGGTAGACCTGCTGCGTCACATTCGCGAGCAGGATCGGCACGCCGAGCGCCTTGGCGAAGCCCGTCTCCAGCTCCTGATCCTTGAACGAGATGTCGATCGTGCCGGCCGGCGTGAAGTCGCGGCTGATCATGCGCGGCGCGCTCCGCTCGAAGGCATTGCTGCGGCCGGTGCAGTGGCTGATCACCTCCACGATCTGGTTGGCGTCGAGCCCGGCCTTGGTGCCGAGCACCATCGCTTCCGCAACGGCGACGATGTTCACCTGGAGCAGCATGTTGTTCAGCAGCTTCATCGCGAGCCCGTTGCCGAGCGAGCCGACGTGGAAGACGTTCCGGCCGAATACGCGGAACATCGGTTCGCACGCGTCGAAGACCTCCTTCGCCCCGCCGACGATGACGTTCAGCGTGCCCGCCTCGGCGCCGGTGACGCCGCCGCTGACGGGTGCGTCGAGCAGGGCGATGCCACGCCTGGCGAGTTCGTCCCCCATGCGCCGCAGCACG
>NZ_JBFUIP010000616.1:0-761 GCF_056401815.1 Aminobacter sp. P4_D5
GTCCACAGCCCCCTGATGGGGACTAGTCCGCTCGCGGCACAGCCGACATCTTGGACATGATGAAGGCGGCGTCACTGCTGACGCCGCCTTCGCCAAGATCCACCACCCACTGGAGAACCACCGGGAGACCGGCCCCACCAAACTTCTACGGGAGCCGGCCGGATGTCCACATCGATCAGCAGCAGCACCGCCCGAGGGCGGCCCAACCGCTACCTCGCCACTGACGCCGCGCTGCTGCGGAAGCGGAGGCACCTCGCCGCGCAATCGCCGCAGCCGGCCAAGCGACGCGAGATCTACCCCGACGCGGTCGCGCAGCCGGACGCCATCATCAAGCTCTTCCGGCACGTGATCCTGCGGACGCTGCTCGACGCCATCATGCCCTTGAGCGAGACCTTGGGCGGCGGCAGCACGACGCGTGCGGCTCACCGCGAGCAGATGCAGGCCCGTGCGCTGTTCACCAAAGAGGGGCCGCTGCAGGCCGACCGCCATCAGCTCGAGGAGCTAGCCGATCTGGCGCCCGGATCACTGGCCAGGCTCGGGCGACGGCTGGAGGCAGCGGGTTGGCAGGATGCGGGCCTGGCGGCAGCGACGCGGGCCGCGATGCTGCAGAAGGCCGGCGTGGCTGCCGCGGCGAACTTCGACGAGATCGTCGGCCGCGCCGGCGGCGCGCCGCGCTGGACGCACCGCCCCGCTCGAGCGGTTCATGCGCGCGGCAGCGCAGCCGTCGCCAGGGTCATCAGTGAAAGCGCCGTGGCATAGCC
>NZ_JBFUIP010000617.1:0-761 GCF_056401815.1 Aminobacter sp. P4_D5
GTAGTAGAGATCCTCGCGGAAGCGGCCCGCCTGCACCTCGGCCAGGATGTCGCGATGCGTGGCGCAGACCAGCCGGACGTCCACCTTCTCGGATTTCGTGCCACCCAGGGGCGTCACCACGCCGGTCTGCACGAAGCGCAGCAGCTTCACCTGCATCTCCGCCGGCATCTCGCCGATCTCGTCGAGGAAGAGCGTGCCGCCATCGGCCGCGCGCGCGGCGCCGAGCCGGTTGTCGGTGGCGCCGSTGAAGGCGCCYTTSWCATGSCCGAAGAGCTCGCTCTCCAGCAGGTCGCGCGGGATCGCGCCGCAGTTCAGCGCGATGAAGGGCTTTTCCGCCCGCGACGAGACCTTGTGGAGCGCCTCGGCCGCCAGCTCCTTGCCSGTGCCGCTCTCGCCCGTGACGAAGACGGTGGCGCGCGATCCGGCGACGCTCTCGATGGTCCGGTAGATGGCCTGCATCGGCGGCGAGGCGCCGATGAAGCCGTGAAWCCGCCCCCGCCCGAGCTGCGACTTCGCGACATCCAGCTGCTGCCGCAGCTCCCGCTTCTCCAGCGCGTTGTCGAGCGTCACGCGCAGACGCGCGGAGGTGTAGGGCTTCAGGATGAAGTCCGACGCGCCCTCCTGCATGGCCTCGACCGCCGTCTTCACCGAGCCGTGCGCCGTCAGCACGATCATGGCGGTTTCCAGCTGGGCCGCGCGCAGCCGCCGCATGAGCTCGATGCCGGAGAAGTCGGGCAACACGAGGTCGACCAGGATGGCGT
>NZ_JBFUIP010000618.1:0-760 GCF_056401815.1 Aminobacter sp. P4_D5
AAGCCGCGCTCGGTCAGGTTGGTGGCGACGGCCTCGCCGGTCAGGAAGGGGATGCCGTGCCGCTCCGCCATGGCGCTCGCGGTCAATGTCAGGCCGGACTGGTAGGCGCCGCTGATCGCCACCACGCGCTCCTGCGTGATGAGGCGCAGTGCCTGGTTCTGCGCGACCGAGGGGCTGCCCTGCTGGTCGGCCACGACGACCTGCAGCGGCCGGCCGCCGATGTTCGGGAAGCCCACGGTCGCCATCAGCGGCATGGCGGCGAGATCGGGTTGCGGCGTGTTGATGAGCTCGACCGCCAGCTCGACCGCGGCCTTGGCGGAATTGCCGGCCGAGGCGGCCACGCCGGTGAGCGGCAGCATCGAGCCGACCTTGATAGGTGCGCCCTGGGCTGTCCCCTGGGCCGTCCCTTGCGCCATCGCGGGCGTGGCGAGCAGGAGGGCCGGCGTCGCCAGCAATGGGCGTCTGGTGATGGACATGTGTTTTCCCCTGTGTGAACCGCGGTCCATGCCGCCATTCTTTGTTGCGGAGCAGCCTAGCGCCCTTCGGCGCCACCGCAAGCGGGTGTGTGGCCTGCCACGCGAGCGATTGACGGGCGAACCGGCCGGGCGCCAGACTTCCGCGACAAGAACCAGGGAGGCTGGCGTCGCATGAGCGCAGCCGTATCGATGCCGCAGAGGGTGGATCCGGGAGCCGGCGATCCGATCGCCCGTGCGCGGGCCGTCGCGCCGCTGATCGAGGCTGCCGGGGCACAGATCGAGGC
>NZ_JBFUIP010000619.1:0-760 GCF_056401815.1 Aminobacter sp. P4_D5
GCGCACAAGACGGCCTTCCGCAGCCCCGCCCTTAACACCGTCTTCGGCTATCTCTCGGCCGTGCTGATCGCGCAGCCCTACGAGTACTACATCCTCTTCCACTGGGAGCATCACCGCCACACGCAGGACCCCCAGCGCGACCCCGAGCTGATCGTGGCCGTGCCCACGCATTCCGACACCTGGCTCGCCATCGCCTATACGGGCCTGATGCAGACCGGGGGCCGCCTGCGGCTGCTGACGCGGCATGCGCGCGGCGACGTTTTCTTCCCCTGGGTGCCCGCAGGCAAGAAGGCGCTCGTCATCCGCGAGGCGCGCATCTACCTCGCCATCTACGCGGCGGCGCTGATCGGCTCCATCTGGGCCGGCAGCGCCCTGCTGCTCTGGGCCTGGATCCTTCCCTGGCTGATCGGCCAGTTCATGCTGCGCCCCTACCTCTACGCCGAGCATGTCGGTTGCGAGGAAACCCGGAGCTCCTTCGAGAACACGCGCACCACCTACACCAACGCCTTCCTGCGCTGGTTCGCCTGGAACATGCCCTACCACGCCGAGCACCACGCCTACCCCTCGGTGCCGTTCCATGCGCTGCCGGAGCTGCATCGCGCCGTGGCGGAGGAGATCACCCACAAGGGCCAGGGCTATCGCCGCGTGACGCGCGAAACCTGGGCCTGGTTCCGCGCGCGCTATCGCGGCGCGAGCACGAACTCCGCCAACTCCCGCGCATAGGCCGGCGTCAGCGGCGCGATCCGGAAGGCATCGCGGT
>NZ_JBFUIP010000620.1:0-760 GCF_056401815.1 Aminobacter sp. P4_D5
CCCTCAAGGTGAAGCCCGGCGTCGCCGAGGGCGAATACATCATCGACCCGCTGCCGCCGGTCGATTTCGGCCGCATCGGCGCCCAGACGGCCAAGCAGGTCATCGTGCAACGTGTGCGCGAAGTCGAGCGCAGGAAGCAGTTCGACGAGTACAAGGACCGCGTCGGCGAGATCATCAACGGCACGGTGAAGCGCACCGAGTACGGCAACCTGATGGTCGAGCTCGGCAAGGCCGAGGCCCTGCTGCGCCGCGACGAGACCATCCCCCGCGAGGCCTTCAAGAACGGCGACCGCGTGCGCGCCTATATCTACGACGTCCGCGAGGAGCCCCGCGGCCCGCAGATCTTCCTGTCCCGCACGCATCCAGGCTTCCTTGCGAAGCTGTTCGCGCAGGAGGTGCCGGAGATCTATGACGGCATCATCGAGATCAAGGCGGTCGCCCGCGACTCCGGCTCGCGCGCCAAGATGGCGGTGATCAGCCGCGACTCGTCCATCGACCCCGTCGGCGCCTGCGTCGGCATGCGCGGCTCGCGCGTGCAGGCCGTCGTGGCCGAGCTGCAGGGCGAGAAGATCGACATCATCCCCTGGAGCTCCGACATCGCGACCTTCATCGTGAACGCGATGGCGCCGGCCGAGGTCTCCAAGGTCGTGCTCGACGACGAGAGCAAGCGCGTCGAGGTCGTGGTGCCGGACGAGCAGCTCTCGCTCGCGATCGGCCGCCGTGGCCAGAACGTGCGCCTCGCCTCGCAGCTGACCCGCTA
>NZ_JBFUIP010000621.1:0-759 GCF_056401815.1 Aminobacter sp. P4_D5
GCCGAGCTCATCGGCACGGCCATCGCGCTGGAGCTGCTCTTCGGCATCCCCCTGCTCTATGGCGTGCTGCTGACCGCGCTCGACGCCTTCCTGATGCTCTGGCTGCAGAACAAGGGCGTGCGCTGGCTGGAAGCCTTGGTCTTCGGGATGATCGCGCTGATCTTCGGCTGCTTCGCCRTACAGCTCGCGCTGTCCAACCCCGTCTGGGGCGACGTGCTGCGCGGCTATATCCCCGCCGTCTCGATCGTGACCAACCAGACACAGCTCTACATCGCCATGGGCATCATCGGCGCCACGGTCATGCCGCACAACCTGTACCTCCACACGGCGGTCGTGCAGTCGCGCGCCTGGGCGCCGGACGAGGGCAGCAAGCGCGAGGCCATCCGCTACGCCACGATCGACAGCAGCATCGCGCTGACCATCGCGCTCTTCATCAACTCGGCGATCCTCATCACGGCGGCCTCGGTCTTCCACACCACGGGCAATACCGAGATCGCCGAGATCGGCGACGCCTACCACCTCATCGCGCCGCTGCTGGGCAGCGGGCTGGCGGCGACGCTCTTCGCCCTGGCGCTGCTTCTGTGCGGGCTGAATGCCACCGTCACGGCGACCCTCGCGGGGCAGGTCGTGATGGAGGGGTTTCTGCACTTCCGGCTACCGCCGGTGCTGCGGCGGCTCGTCACGCGGCTGGTCGCCATCGTGCCGGCGGTGATCGTCACCTGGCACTATGGGGCCAGCGGCACGGCGCAACTGCTGGTG
>NZ_JBFUIP010000622.1:0-758 GCF_056401815.1 Aminobacter sp. P4_D5
GCCTTGTTCAATATGCTGACGGCTCGCTGCTGGCGCAGCTCGGCACGCCCGACATGCGCACGCCCATCGCCAGCTGTCTCGCCTGGCCCCGTCGTATGTCCGTGGAGGTGGCGCGGCTCGATCTTGCGGCGCTCAGCCGGCTCGATTTCGCGTCCCCCGACACGCAGCGCTTTCCTGCGCTGCGCCTCGCCCGCGAAGCGCTGGAGGCAGAGGGGGGCGCCCCCTGCGTGCTGAATGCCGCGAACGAGGTGGCCGTCGAGCTTTTCCTCGGCCGCGGCCTCGGCTTCCTCGACATTGCCGCCGTGGTGGAGGAAACCCTCGTGGTGTTGGGAAGCCAGCCTGTTTCGGATCTTAGCTCCATCCTGGCGCTTGACCAGGCCGCTCGCCACGAAGCCTCCCGCATCGCCGCGCACCGCGCCGCTGCCTGACGGAGTTCCATCATGCTCGAATTCCTCCCTGCTGCCGTGCGGACCCTTCTGGCCTTCCTGGTCGTCTTGGGTGTCCTGATCTTCTTCCACGAGCTTGGCCATTATCTCGCGGCCCGCTGGCGGCGCGTGCATGTCGATGCCTTCAGCATCGGCTTCGGCAAGGCCATCGCCTCCTGGCAAGACAGGCGCGGAACCCAGTGGCGCATCGCCTGGATCCCACTGGGTGGCTACGTGAAGCTGCACGGCCAAGCGCCCTATGACGAGACGCCAGAAGCGGATCGCGTGCCGGAACGCCCGGGCCTGACCTTCCACAACAAGGGCGTGCTGGAC
>NZ_JBFUIP010000623.1:0-758 GCF_056401815.1 Aminobacter sp. P4_D5
CATAGCGCGCCAGCGTGTCGATCTCGATATTGACCCCGTCGCCCGGCTGCAGCGTGCCGAAGCTGGTCACGGCGGTGGTGTGGGGGATGATGTTGACCCCGAAGCTCTCCCCGTCAACCTCGTTGACCGTCAGGGAAACGCCGTCGACGGCGACGGAGCCCTTCACCGCGATGAGCTTCGCGAGGTCGCGCGGGATCTGGAAGCGCCAGCGGACCGAGGCGTTTTCCGGCGTGGCGGAGACCACCTTGGCCACCCCGTCCACATGGCCGGAGACGAGATGGCCGCCCAGTTCGTCGCCCAGCTTGAGGCTGCGCTCCAGGTTGATCCGGCCGCCGGCCTTCCAGCCTCCCATGGTGGTGCGGGAGAGCGTCTCGGCGCTGGCGTCCACCGCGAAGCTGTCGCCGTTGAGTTCCACGGCAGTCAGGCAGATGCCGGAGCAGGCGATGGAGCAGCCGAGCTCCGCTCCCTCAAGGAAATCCGGCGAGACGCCGATGACCAGGCGCATGTCGTGGCCGCCGCCATTGGGCAGGACCTCGCGCAGCGTGCCGAGGGCGGTGATGATCCCGGTGAACATGCGCTATTCCTTCACGTAATCGCTCATGATGTCGGCGCCCAGGCGCCGCGAGTCCAGCAGGCGGAAGCGCGGCATCGCCGAAATGGGGCCGATGCCGAGCCCGCCGAGGCTTTCCAGCCCCTCCGCGCCCATGGTGGCCGCGGCGTGGAACCAGACCAGCCGGTCCACCAGCCCCGCCTTGAGC
>NZ_JBFUIP010000624.1:0-757 GCF_056401815.1 Aminobacter sp. P4_D5
CTGGAGGCCGGCGGCGCCCTGACCGTGACCGCCAACGGCTCCATCCTGCTGACCGCCGGCGACCTGAACCTCTCCGGCAGCAGCTTTGTCTTCAACGGCCCGGTCACGGTGCCGCTCGCGAACAGCATCAACCTGACCGGTACCACGACCGGCACGACGGTCAGCCAGAGCGCGGCAGGCGGCCTGACCGCCGGCAACCTGACCCAGACCAACCCCGCCAATTTCGGAAGTGTCGACCTTGGCGTGGCCGACAATCTGATCGCCGCCATCGACACGCTCGACGCCGCGAGCGGCAGCGTCTCCGTCCGCAACGCGCGCTCACTCACCGTCAACACCAGCATCAATGCCAACACGAATGCCCAGATCGACGTGATCGGCGGCAACCTCACGATCAACGGCAACGTGTTCGGTCAGTCCGGGCTCGCGGTCTTCCGCGCCACCGGCAACTTCATCCAGGGCGCCGGCAGCACGATCCGGGCGACCGGCCTGACCATCAGTTCCGGGATGAACACCGCTCTCACGGCCATCGACCCCGCCTCGACGGCCGGGACGACCATCTCCGGGATCATCCAGGCCGGCCCCGCGATCAGCTACCTCAACCCCACCGGCTCGATCACGATGAACGCGGGCAGCGGCGGCATCGTGCAGACCGGCGGCGGGGTGACCTCGCTGGAAGCCAATACGCTGAGCCTCAACACTACCGGCAGCATCTCGCTGCCCGGCGGCACCAGCCCCAACCGCATCGACGCGATCACGA
>NZ_JBFUIP010000625.1:0-757 GCF_056401815.1 Aminobacter sp. P4_D5
GGCTGGTGCGCTGGCTGCCGGTGGAGTCGCAGCTTTAGTCGATCAGCTCGACCCGCCCCGTCGCGAGGTCGTAGACTCCGCCCACCACCAGCAGCTCGCCACGCTCGACCATCCCGGCCAGGATCGGCTGCGCGGTGCGCAGCATCTCCACATGGTACTTCACGTTGGCGACCATCGCGCGGTGGTTCAGCTCCTCGCCGGGCTCTGCGCCGGGCTCGGAGAGCACCGGCCGGATGCCGGGCGCCATGCTGTCCACGAGATGGCCGATATGGCCGGGATAGGTCTCGCCGGTCAGCAGGGACCGCACCGTGGCGTCCACGGCGCCGCAGCTCGTGTTCCCCAGCACCATGATGAGCTTCACGCCCAGCATGGCCGTGCTGAACTCCAGGCTGCCGAGCCCCTTCTCCGTCACGAAATTCCCCGCGACGCGCACGATGAAGAGGTCGCCGGGGCCCCGGTCGACGACCATCTCGGCCAGGACGCGCGAATCCGAGCAGCCGATGATGGAGGCGAAGGGCGCCTGGCCCAGCGCGCGGCTGGGGCGCCCGGCCGAGTAGTCGCGCTCCGTCGGCTCGTTCGCGACGTAGCGGGCATTGCCCTCCATCAGCAGGCGCAGCGCCTCGTCCGGCGTGTCGGCGGCCGAGCGCGGGGGTACGGCCACGGCCGGGGGGATAGCCGGCCCTCTTCCATCGTCATGGGGCGACGCCAMGGCGCGGCGCCAGCGCCCCGCCTTCGCGCAGATCGCACACATCCATCA
>NZ_JBFUIP010000626.1:0-756 GCF_056401815.1 Aminobacter sp. P4_D5
TCCGGGTGTCGACCACAGAGGACCAGACAGCAGGGCCACTTCCGGTCAAGCGTGAAGGCTACCGAAGCAGCGCGCAGCTGAGCTCACTGGTCTGGCGCGCTGCTGGAAAGCGCGCCGCCGCCACCGGTCTTCAGCTGTCTGCTAGTATGACCGGCCGTCGCGCAACCCAACCTTCGGCGCTAGCGCGACGCTTTCCGCAACCCAGTCGCCTTCAACGGTACGGACGTAGAGAGTGTTGAAGCCATCCTGGTTGTAGCCTTGCCGGGGTGAGAGCTTGCGGCGCTCCGGGTCGTAGTCATGGGGCACGAAGCCGACGCCCGTGAGGACTTCGTGGACTTGCAAATCACTGTGCCCGTACCGGCCGCCGCTGCCATTCAGCTCCACGACCACGGCCTTCAGGTCCGGGCATAATAGCGCCTGGCCGGCCCCCCGAAGCACGTGCATCTCGTATCCCTCGACGTCGATCTTCATCGCCACGGGTGAGCGACCCGCCAAGACCTCGTCGAGGGTGCGCACCTCCACCCTGACGACGTTCCCGTAATCCTCGGCAACGTGCTCCGATTGAACATGGTTGAGGCCACCTCTGGTCGCAGTAAAATGCAAAAGGCCCGACTGCTCCGCCAAGCCGACGTTCAGGGCCTCCACGTCAGCGCCCTCGATGTCGTTGAGACGCAGGTTGCGACGAAGCTTGGCATAGGTCGCGGGCACAGGTTCGATCGCGATGACTTTCGCCCGGGCAACGCGGCCGGCGAGTAC
>NZ_JBFUIP010000627.1:0-756 GCF_056401815.1 Aminobacter sp. P4_D5
GGCGAAGGTTCGGAAAATCACCGGAGACGTGGATCGCGAAGCCGCCGCTGGTCTGCATCTGCTGCCAGTGCGGCGAGCCGCGATCGAGCTCGAAATAGACGGCGCCCGCGTGGAACGGGATCTGCCGCGGCGCCACCGGCAGCGGCCGCACGATGATGCCGGGCAGCGCCACGTTCACCAGCTCGCGGATGTGCTCGACCGCGCCGATCTTCACCTGGTTGGGGAATTGCCGGCGGATGGTCTCGCCGGGGATGTCGGACATCACCGTCATCACGAACTGTCCCGCGCGCAGCAGGTTCCGGTCGAGGATCGGACCCACGCGCACGCCGTGGCTGCGCTCCTGCAACGGGATCTCGACGGCGTTGGTCTCCAGCACCGCGGAGAGGCTGCGGCGGAGGTCGGCGATGACGGGGGCGAAGCTGCGCTGGAGGTCGTCGTGCCGATAGGCGGGGTAGGTGGTGGCCTTCTTGTCCGGCGCGGTGAAGGTCGCGAGCTCGCCGGCGATCTGGATCAGCGCGCCGTAGAGCGTCTCGGGATGCACGTTCCCCGCGTCGGCGTAGTGCGCGAGCAGCGGCAGGCAGCGGTTGACCGTCTGGAGCAGCAGGAAGTCGGCGACCTCGGCGACGCCGCGCGCGCCGGGCTGCGAGAGCCGCGCGCCCAGCGCCTCCGCGCGCTGGCCGAGCATGCCCACCAGCTCGCCCAGCACGTTGGAGAGCGGCGGCACGGCGGAGACTCGCAGGCAGGGCGGGATGAAGC
>NZ_JBFUIP010000628.1:0-756 GCF_056401815.1 Aminobacter sp. P4_D5
GGCGGATGTCGTGATCAYCGGCGGCGGCATCGTCGGCGTCTTCGCGGCGCTGACCATCGCCAAGGCGGGCACCTCCGTCGCGCTGGTCGAGAAGGGCGTGGTCGGCGGCGAGCAGTCCAGCCGCAACTGGGGCTGGGTGCGCCAGCAGAACCGCGACGTCAGCGAGCTCCCCATGGCGATCGAGAGCCTCGCCATGTGGGAGAAGCTGTCCGTCGAGACCAACGAGGACCTGGGCTTCCAGCGCAAGGGCCTGATCTACGTCACCAAGGATCCTGCCACGATCGCGACCTGGGAGAAGTGGGGGCAGCTCGCCAAGCCCTTCGGCGTGGACACGCGCATGCTGAGCGCGGCCGAGGCGCGCTCCATGGCCACGGGCACCGCCGACGCCTGGATCGGCGGCGTGTATTCCCCCACCGACGGCAAGGCCGAGCCGAGCCTGGCCGCCCCCGCCATCGCGCGCGCCGCGATGCGGCTGGGCGCCTCGGTGGTGGAGAACTGCGCCGCGCGGGGGCTGGAGATGACGGCCGGCCGCGTCAGCGGCGTGGTGACGGAGCATGGCACCATCCGCACGCAAGCCGTGCTGCTGGCCGGCGGCGCCTGGGCCTCGATGTTCCTGCGGCATCATGGCGTCTCGCTGCCGCAGGCCACCATCCGCTCGACCTCCTTCCGCACGGCGCCGCTGCCCGAGATCGTGACGGGCGGCCTCTCCACGCCGAAATTCACGCTGCGGCGGCGCCTCGACGGCGGGTACACGAT
>NZ_JBFUIP010000629.1:0-755 GCF_056401815.1 Aminobacter sp. P4_D5
ATCAACGAGGCGCTGACGCAGGAGACGGCGGAGGCGGCGATCGAAAGCGGCGAGGCCGATGCGGCCTCCTTCGGGCGACTCTTCATCRCCAATCCGGACCTGGTGGTGCGCTTCCGGCGGAACGCGCCACTCAATCCGCTCGTAAGCGAGACGATCTACAGTCCCGACGCGACGGGGTACAATGACTACCCGGCCCTGAGCACCGTCGCCGCGGATTGAGCGAAGGCGGATGGGCTGCCACTATCGGCAGCCCATCCCCGGTCAATCCAGCGTCTGCCGATACCGCAGCATCGCCAGCACCGAGACCACCAGCAGAAACACCAGCATCGGCCAGACGTCCGTCCAGGCATCCGCGATGCCGATCCCCTTCAGCATCACCCCACGCACCACGCGCAGAAAATGCGTGAGCGGCAGCCCCTCGCCGATCACCTGCGCCCAGCCCGGCATGCCCCGGAAGGGGAACATGAAGCCCGACATCAGGATCGAGGGCAGGAAGAAGAAGAAGCTCATCTGCATCGCCTGGAGCTGGTTCTTCGCCACCGTCGAAAAAAGGAATCCCACCGCCAGGTTCGCGATGATGAAGACCAGCAGCCCCGYCGACAGCACCAGCGGATTGCCCATCATCGGCACATGGAACAGCAGCCGCGCGGCCGTCAGGATCACCGCCACCTGCACCATGCCCACAGCGATGAAGGGCACGAGCTTGCCCACCATCACCTCGATCGGCCGCACCGGCATGGCGAGCAGGTTCTCCA
>NZ_JBFUIP010000630.1:0-754 GCF_056401815.1 Aminobacter sp. P4_D5
ATCTAGAGYATGATCGCCGCAGGTGGAATCACCGGARGCGTGAATCATRCYYTCMAAACAACARGCYAGAGCTTTTGCAGKGAGCCCTTGCGAACGGAARARGCTCTAGTTCAGCGCCGGCGTCACTTCGAAGGGCCTTTCGGCCAGGAAGCCCGCGGCGGCACGCAGCACCAGCGAATCCGCGAGACGTGGCCCCGCCAGTTGCAGGCCGACCGGCAGACCCTCGGAGCTGAAGCCGCAGGGCACCGAGATCGCCGGCCCATGCGAGAGGTCGAAGGGATAGGAGAACTCCGCCCAGACCAGCCAGTCCCAATCGTGCTGCGGCCAGTGCGGCGGGCGCTGCAGCCCGACCGGAAAGGCTGCGACGGAAGCCGAGGGCGTCGCCAGCAGGTCGAAGCCCGACTCCGAGAACCAGGCATTCACCGCCGCCGCATAGGCGAAGCGGCGGCCCATGGCGGCATGCGCCTGCTCGAAGGTGAAGTCCTTGTAAGCATGGGTGCAGGCGACGAGGCCGGGGTCCATCTGCGCCTCGTCCCCGGGGCTCTTCGCGAGATAGGCCTTGTAGGCGCCGCCCCACATGTCGCGCTCCAGCGCGGGCCCCTCGGGACCCCAGGGCGGGGTGACATGCTCCACCGTGGCGCCGCCGCGGACCAGCGCCTCCAGGCTCGCCTCGACGGCCGCCGCCACGTCCGGGTCCACGCGGGCATGGCCGAGATCCGGGCTGTAGGCGATGCGCAGGCCCTTCAGCCCGCCC
>NZ_JBFUIP010000631.1:0-754 GCF_056401815.1 Aminobacter sp. P4_D5
TGGCGATGACGGGCGCGAGCGTGCGGTTCGCGATGGACAGCCCCACGCAGGCGGCCGAGGCCGAGGGCGCCATGCCACCGAAGAGGCCAGATGCCGTCAGCGTCAGCGCATTCGCCAGCAGCCCGCGGCGCAGCGGGCCGCCATCCGGCTTGCGCCATTCCGCATCCGCCGCGCGCTGCAGCGCCAACAGATTGCCCAGCAGCACCGCCTTGGCCGGCACGATCGCGAAGGCGAATCCCAGTACGAGGGCGATCGGCAGGCCATCGAAGCTCGGCAGGATGGGTTCCGGCCAGGCCAGCCAGGGATTGGCCGCGAGGATGGCCATGAGGCCGGAATCGCCCGGCAGCAGCGCCACCACGCCCCAGCCGAAGCCGGCGCCGACCAGCACGCCATAGGGCGCCAGCCGCGTGCGCGAGAGCGCGATCCCCGCCATCACCAGGAAGGCGGCCAGGGTGATCGCGACATCCGCGACCTGCGCCGCCCCGGCGGAGGGCCCGCGCAGCCGCAGTTCGTCCAGCATCACCGGCACCAGCGAGACGCCGAGCAGTACGACCACCAGCCCCGCAAGCTCCGTCGGAACCAGCGCCTGCGGCCGCCGGATCAACAGGCTCGCCGCGATCGCGACGGCGCCGGCGATGACCAGAAGCGCGCCCGTCCGGTCAGGCGACAGCCCCGCGCCCGCGCAGAGCAGGTAGATGCCGACGAAGACCGGCGAAGGAATGGCCGGCACCTGGTAGCCCGCGCCGAGCGGGCC
>NZ_JBFUIP010000632.1:0-753 GCF_056401815.1 Aminobacter sp. P4_D5
CAGCCGGGATCGGTCGCCGCCTCGGGCAGCCGCGCAACGGCCAGGTATCCCGCCACGGTGAAGACCAGCGCCGCAGCCAGAGATACCCAGGCCGGCAGCAGCGCCAGCGGCAGGACGGCGGCCGAGCCCCAGGTGCCCGGCGCCGGCCGCAGGAAGCCGATGCCGCCGAGCGAGGCGATGGCCCTCATCGGCCTCCCCTCATCGGGCCCATGCGGCCATCGGATGCTCGAGAGAAGAGGAGGCCGGGCTCTTGGCGCGATAGACCGCGACGTTCTCGATCACGCGCTGCACGTAGTTGCGCGTCTCGGAAAAGGGGATGAGCTCCATCCAGTCCAGCATGCGAATGCTGCCGGACCGGGGATCGCCGAAGGTGCCGATCCACTCGGTCACCCGTCCGCCGCCGGCATTGTAGGCCGCGGCGGCGAAGGGCAGGACGCCGCCGAAGCTGTCCAGCCGGTCCTGGATATAGAAGGAGCCGAGGCGGATGTTGTGCGTGGGGTCCGTGGTCAGCCAGCCCACCTGGTGCGGCACGCCGAGCCGCCGCGCCACCGACTGTGCGGTCGCGGGCATGAGCTGCATCAGGCCCCTGGCGCTGGCGGAGGAGACGGCGTCCACCTGGAAGTTGCTCTCCTGCCGGGTGATGGCGAAGACTACCGCCGGCTCGGCCGAGCCCTCCGGCGCAGCGTACGGGGCGGGCCAGCCGTCCTCGACCAGCATGGCGCCATTCACGCCGCCGCGCCGCGCCACCCAGAC
>NZ_JBFUIP010000633.1:0-753 GCF_056401815.1 Aminobacter sp. P4_D5
CCACAAGGTCGAGGAGGTCCGGGCGGCCTACAGCTTCACCTGCCTCCAGGATTTCCTCGATATCTACTACCGCGGCGCGGCCGTCCTGCGGGAGGAGGAGGACTTCCACGACCTCGCCTTCGCCTATTTCGCCCGCGCGGCGGCGGACAAGGTCGTCCATGCCGAGATATTCTTCGACCCCCAGACCCACACCGATCGCGGCATCCCCTTCCGGACGGTCGTCGACGGGCTGCTGGCGGGCATGGCCAGGGCCGAGGCCGAGCATGGCGTCACCTCGCGCCTCATCCTGTGCTTCCTGCGGCACTTGCCCGAGGAGAACGCAATGGCGATCCTCAGGGCCGCCGAGCCGTGGCTCGACCGCATCCTCGGCGTGGGGCTGGATTCGAGCGAGCGCGGCAATCCGCCGGCGAAGTTCGCCCGGGTCTTCGCCGCGGCGGCGGAGCGCGGCCTGAAGCTGCTGGCCCATGCCGGGGAGGAAGGGCCGCCCGGCTATATCCACGAGGCGCTCGACGTGCTGAAGGTCGGCCGCATCGACCACGGCAACGCCGCCCTGCAGGACATGGACCTGACGACGCGGCTCGTCCGGCAGGCGACGACGCTGACCGTGTGCCCACTGTCGAACCTCAGCCTGAAGGTGGTGGATTCCGCCGCCGACCACCCTATCGCACGGATGCTCCGGCGCGGCCTGCGCGTGACCGTCAACTCGGACGATCCGGCCTATTTCGGCGGCTATGTGAACGAGAACTTCCGCGC
>NZ_JBFUIP010000634.1:0-752 GCF_056401815.1 Aminobacter sp. P4_D5
GCGCAGTCTTCGCCCATATTGCCGAAGACCATGGCCTGCACGTTCACCGCAGTGCCCCAGCTCGCGGGGATGTCGTTCAGGCGGCGGTAGGTGTTGGCGCGGGCGTTCATCCAGGAGCCGAAGACGGCGCCGATCGCGCCCCAGAGCTGGGCCTTGGGGTCCTGCGGGAAGGCCTCGCCGGTGGCGTCGGCGACGACGGTCTTGAAGCCCATCGCGACGTCCTGCCAGTCGGCGGCTGTGAGCGCGGTGTCCTCGGCGACGCCGCGGTCGAGCTTCACGTCCTCGATGATCTCCTCGAAGCGGTGATGGTCCACGTCGAGCACGACCGAGCCGTACATCTGGATGAAGCGGCGGTAGCTGTCCCAGGCGAAGCGCTCGTCGCCGCTGGCCTTGGCGAGGCCCTCGACCGTCTGGTCGTTGAGGCCGAGGTTCAGCACGGTGTCCATCATGCCCGGCATGGAGACGCGCGCGCCGGAGCGGACGGAGACCAGCAGCGGCTTTTCCGTGTCGCCGAACTTGAGGCCGACGGCCTCCTCGATGCGGGCGAGTGCGGCGGTCACGGCGTCATCGAGGACGTCCGGATACTTCTTCCCGTGGTCGTAGAAGTAGGTGCAGACCTCTGTCGTGATGGTGAAGCCGGGCGGGACGGGCAGTCCGATCGAGGCCATCTCGGCCAGGTTGGCGCCCTTGCCGCCGAGCAGGTTCCGCATCCCGGCGCTGCCCTCGTTGTGGCCGGCGCCGAAGCTGTACAC
>NZ_JBFUIP010000635.1:0-751 GCF_056401815.1 Aminobacter sp. P4_D5
GCGCGGGCGCGGCCGAGCACCAGCGGATCGACCGCCTCCAGATGCGAGGGGTTGGACAGCAGCGTGACGCGGATGGGGTTTCCGTCGAGCACCAGATCGGCCTCGAGCCCGAGATGATACGGCACGTCGCCCGACCGCGCCGTGTCCGCCGGGAAGGGATGCGCGCCCTTCACCTCGCCGATCATGCGGGCGAGGCTGCGGCCCAGCACATTGGCCATGATCGAGAGCCGGCCCCGATGCATGGTGCCGATCACCGCCCGCGTGACGCCCTGAGCGGCGGCATTGGCGAGCACGCGGCGCAGCAGCGGGATCACGGCCTCCGCGCCCTCGGCGCCGAAGCGCTTCTTGGTGGGGAATTTCCGGCCCAGGAAGTTCTCGAATTCCTCTGCCTCGATCAACTCGCCCAGCACCGCCATGGGCGCGGCGGGGGCGGGCAGGCCGGCATCATGCTCCACCGCGGCACGCAGCCAGGCGCGGCGCGCGGCATCGTCGATATGGGCCGATTCCACCGCCAGCGTGCCGGTGTAGAGCGCCTGGATGGGATCGGCGGGCGGCGTGGGGACCGGCGCCAGCGGGTCCAGCGCGGCGCTCAGGTGGCCGCGGTCGCGCCACTCGGCGCCGGCATCCGCCACGCCCTCCGGGCGCCTGGCATCCATCTCTTCCATGACCTGGAAGATGACGCGCCATCCCGGCTCGACCGATTCAGGGTCGCGGTCGAAGGCCGCCTGCATGGCGTCGAGATATTGCAGGC
>NZ_JBFUIP010000636.1:0-750 GCF_056401815.1 Aminobacter sp. P4_D5
GCCTTGCCCGACGCATCGGCGACGCGCGCCTCCGCCGCTCCGTCCGGCAGGGGGATGACCCGCGGAACGGCCAGGTCCGGCGCAGCCCGTGCGATATGATCGAGCGCTCCGAGCTGCATGTCCCGGAAGCGGGCATCCTCGGCCGGATTGGCGAATTTCAGCACGAATTGCCGACCGTTCTCGGCGCGCAGCCGGAAGTTGGCGTCCCGCTCGCCGCGGAGCGGGCGCGGCTCCGCGCGCAATCCCCAGAGCGACCAGGCGACGTCCCGGGCGGTCTCGAGCGCGATGGCGGGAGGCCGGATGGTCATCACGTCGAAAATCGCGGACGGCACCGTCACCCCTCTGGCCTCGTCACCGGCATGCCCGACGGCGAAGCGTCCGGATCGCCTCCGCAATCGAGCATGCGGGGCCGGATGGTTCAAGGCGGCGGAAAGGGTCGTCCGTCCCCTGAGCGACGTCAGGCGATCCCATCCGTCCGGAAGATGTCCAAGGACCGCTCGGGCGCCGTCGTGGTGGCGGGCCCGGCATCCGGACGCGGCGGCAGCGAGACATCGGGGAGGCCGGCTTCCAGCCGGTCGGCCATGGCCTTCACCGCCGCCGCGATGCCCCCGGCCGAATAGAAGCCTCCGCGCACGTGCAGGTGGTGCCCGATCCCGCGCAGGAAGGCGTCGGTCAGTGCCACGTCGGGCACCCGGGCCTCTTGCCAGAAGCTGTCCAGCCCATCCTCGTGCGTCAGCCCCGGCACGCGGT
>NZ_JBFUIP010000637.1:0-750 GCF_056401815.1 Aminobacter sp. P4_D5
GCTCGGACTTCTCCGCCTCGGCGTACCATTCGGCGAAAAGGGCGTAGGGATCGGGGGTGTCGGGCATGACGATTCCTTAGACTGGATCGCCCGAGGCGTGAATTCGATCCCGACACGAGATAGGATGTTGCGGCCCGATTCCACCCCACAGGTGCATGGACGGGGCCTTGCCCGGTTGTGGGGCATGTGTCACCACAACTCCCGCCCCGCCACCTGCTGCGGCTCTGCCCGCACAAGACACGGAACGTCATGAACGAAGACGCCGCCCCCGCCACCCTGCCCGCCGGTACGCTGATGCAGGGCCGCCGTGGCCTCATCATGGGCGTGGCGAACGACCGCTCGATCGCCTGGGCCATCGCCCGGGCCTGCGCGGCGCAGGGCGCGGAGCTCGCCTTCACCTACCAGGGCGAGGCGCTGGAGAAGCGGGTCCGCCCGCTCGCCGCCAGCATCGGCAGCGACATCGTCATCCCCTGCGACGTCGGCAGCGACGAGGACATGGACGCCGCCTTCGGCGCCATCGAGGAGCGCTGGGGCAAGCTCGACTTCTTCGTCCACGCCATCGGCTTCGCGGACAAGCAGTACCTTCGGGGCCGCTTTCTGGACACGCCGCGCGAGGCCTTCCTGCAGGCGCTCGACATCTCCTGCTACTCCTTCGCCGCCACCGGACGCCGCGCCGCGGCCCTGATGAGCGAGG
The DNA here is from genome assembly GCF_056401815.1 of Aminobacter sp. P4_D5. Lineage (NCBI taxonomy): Bacteria > Pseudomonadati > Pseudomonadota > Alphaproteobacteria > Hyphomicrobiales > Phyllobacteriaceae > Aminobacter > Aminobacter sp. P4_D5. The sequence continues at coordinate 695 of NZ_JBFUIP010000637.1, forward strand.
GCGGCTCGCTGCTGACATTGAGCTACCTCGGCGCGGAGAAATGGGTGCCGCACTAC
>NZ_JBFUIP010000638.1:0-749 GCF_056401815.1 Aminobacter sp. P4_D5
GCTCGTTGCTGATGCGGATGCGCTGGCGGCCCAGGAACGGCAGGCCGAGCAGCAGGAAGCTCAGCAGTCCACGGCCGATGCCGAAGCTGCGCCGGGTCTCGCGCACATCGAGGAGCAGGGTTTCCTGCTGGGACGGCCGGGGTGTATCCATGGAGCGAGGATGGCGGCCGCCGGCGGCGCGCGCAACCGCGTTCTCCGCCCGGATTTCAAGACACCGATGCGCCTCGCGCTGATCCTGCTGGCCCTGCTCGCGATCCTGCCCACGGCGGCGGAAGCGCAGTCGCGCCCGCGCATGATCGGCCTTCGCGGGCCGCACGCCAGCAGCGCGGCGCTGGAGGCGGCGCGCCGCTACCTCTGCCCGCATGGGGGCATGCCGCAGGGACGCGGCCGCTGCTCTCCCGGCAGGGGATACGCCGGCGGCGGTGGCACGGGGATGCTCGGCGACGATCCGGAGGTGCGCGACTGGGATCGCGGCATCGCCGCGCCCAGCCGGGCGCAGGCGCCCTGCCCTCCCGGAACGGTGCCGAGCCGGGCCATCGCGCAGCCGAACGTCACGCGCTGCATCGCGGGTTAGCTAAGCGTTCAGCCACTCCTTCAGCGCCGCGCCGGTCTCGTCCGGCACCTCCATCGTCGGCAGGTGCCCCACGCCCGTGAAGCCCAGCCGCCGCGCACCGGGGATCAGCGACGCCATCTCGTCATGCAGCGCCGGCGGCGTCAGCAGATCTTCGTTTCCGCAGGCGATCAGGGTG
>NZ_JBFUIP010000639.1:0-748 GCF_056401815.1 Aminobacter sp. P4_D5
GATCTATGCCGAGACGCTGCGGGAGATGCAGGTCGCCGGCGGTGCGCTGCCCATGAGCGAGGCGGAGTTCCGCGCGACGCTGGATCCCGTGGCCATCGTCCGCAACCGCGCCACCGCCGGCGGGCCGCAGCCGGCGGAGATGACGCGCATGCTGGCGGCGGCGCGGCAGAACCTGGCGGAGCAGGAAAGCTGGATCGGGGAGCGACGCCAGCGCATCGACGGCGCGCTGGCCTCGCTGAACGCGGATTTCGCGCGGCTGGCGCCGTGATCGCTATTTGCGGTTGGTGAACCGCGCGTTCCCCAACCCCGTTCCGATCGTCAGCACGCCCCAACGCTCCACATCCTGCATGTTGGGGATCTCGCTCAGCCCCTGCAGCACGGCGTCGTTGTGCATCAGCACCGCCGTCGCGTGGCCGCCGATCTCCGGCAGGTGCCCGGCCAGCGCGCGCGGCAGGTTGAAGCGGCGGCTCTCCCAGTTGCCGGGCAGGTTCTGGCCGCCCCGGTCGATCGAGCCGTCCTCCTCGATGATCCCCGGGCAGCCGATGCCGATGAAGGGCGCCAGCACGCGCTTCTCCGCCTCGGCCTTGGCGACCATGGCCTGGAGCATCCTGGCCATGCGCTCCACCGCCTCCTCCCGGCTGGGCTTGTCCTCGGCATGGGTCCAGACCTCCAGCCCTGCGACCTTCGCCTGCGACAGGTCCGTCTTCTTCAGGTTCAGCTCCACCAGCCCGACCCGGATGTTCGTCCC
>NZ_JBFUIP010000640.1:0-747 GCF_056401815.1 Aminobacter sp. P4_D5
TCCTGGTAGTTGCCGACCCAGATCCCGAAGCCGCGCTCGGCATAGAGCTTTTCCCAGAAGGCGCGCCGCTCCTCGGCAGAAGCGTCGAAAGTATCCTGGGGATGTGCGGTATGCAGGAAGCAGGCCCAGGTCTCGCGGCAGCGCTGGAAGATCTCGTCGTAGCGCGTGCGTATCTCCGCCATTTCCTCGGGTGGGATCTTCCCGTTGTGCAGCGGCGCGCACCAGTTGGGCGTGCGCTGGAAGACCGTCRGCCGGGCCGCGACCTTCGCGACCTCCTGGATCGTCTGCACGCCCGAGGCGCCGGTGCCGATGACGGCCACGCGCTTGCCGGTGAAGTCCACGGGCTCCTTCGGCCAGAGACCGGTGTGGAAGGACGGGCCCCGAAAGTCCTCCATGCCCGGAAAGCTCGGCATGGTCGGCGAGGAGAGCGCGCCGATCGCCGTGATCAGGAAGCGCGAGCGGTGATGGCCGCCATCCTCCAGCTCGACATTCCACATCCGGTCCGCCTCGTCCCAGATCGCCGCCTTCACGCGGGCGGAGAACTGGATGTCGCGGCGCAGGTCGTACTTGTCGGCGACGCCGTTCAGGTAGCGCTCGGTCTCCGGTTGCGGGGCGAAATGCTCGGTCCAGTCCCAGTCCCGCAACAGCTCCTGGTCGAAGGAGTAGCCGTAGGAATAGCTCTCGGAATCGAAGCGGCAGCCGGGATAGCGGTTCCAGTACCAGGTGCCGCCCACGCCCGTGCCGGCC
>NZ_JBFUIP010000641.1:0-747 GCF_056401815.1 Aminobacter sp. P4_D5
GCGATGGACCGCTACGCCGTGCTCGTCTTCCCCGGCCAGCATTTCGAGGACGACCAGCAGCTGGAGTTCGGCCGCCAGTTCGGCGAGGTCGAGGCGGTGCCGACGCTGGTGGACCAGGGGCGCCGGCGCCTCCAGGACAACCGCGTCAACGACATCTCCAACCTCGGCGCGGACGGGCAGATCCTGGCCGCCGACGACCGGCGCCGCATGTACAACCTCGGCAACCTGCTCTGGCACAGCGACAGCAGCTTCAAGCCGACCCCCGCGCAATACTCCATGCTCCATGCGCGCGTGATCCCGCCGCTGGGTGGCGAGACCGARTTCGCCGACATGCGCGCCGCCTGGGAYGCGCTGCCCGCGAAGATGCAGGCGGAGGTCCGCGACCTCGTGACCGAGCATTCCCTCATCTTCTCGCGCGCGCAGCTCGCCTTCGATGCCTTCACGCCCGAGGAGCGCGAGCGCTGCACGCCGGTCCCGCAGCGCCTCGTGCGGCGGCACCGGAATTCCGGGCGCCTCTCGCTCTACCTCTCGGCCCATATCGGCCGCATCCAGGGCATGCCGGACCCCGAGGCGATGGTCCTCATCCGCGAGCTGACCGAGTTCGCGACGCAGCGCGAGTTCGTCTACAGCCATCGCTGGACGGAAGGCGACCTCGTCATCTGGGACAACCGCTGCACCATGCATCGCGGGCGCCGCTACGAGGACAAGACCTATCCGCGCGACCTCCGCCGCGTGACGCTCTCCGAC
>NZ_JBFUIP010000642.1:0-746 GCF_056401815.1 Aminobacter sp. P4_D5
TCGCCGCCGTCATCCAGGCGCTGCGGCGCGGCGAGGCGCCGGCCCATCTCTACGATCACGCACGAGGCTACTGATGAACGCCATCCTTCCCCCGCCGCCGGTGAAGCCGGATCCCTCCCACGTCCAGACCGAGCAGGAGATTCGCGAGGATCTCGCCGCCGCCTATCGCCTGATCGCGCTCTTCGGCATGACGGACCTGGTCTTCACCCATCTCTCCGCGCGGCTGCCGGGCGAGGGGCATCGCTTCCTGGTGAACCCCTACGGCCTGATGTTCGAGGAGATCACCGCCTCCAGCCTCGTCGAGGTCGATGCCGACGGCGAGCCGAAGCAGGCCACCACCTGGCCCGTGAATCCCGCGGGCTTCGTCATCCATTCGGCGGTCCATCGCGAGCGGCACGACGCCATGTGCGTCATGCACACGCACACGCTGGCCGGCATGGCGGTGGCGGCGCAGAAGGGCGCGCTGCTGCCGCTCAATCAGATGAGCATGGAGTTCGACGGCCGCGTCGCCATCCATGGCTACGAGGGCGTCGCGGCCGACGACAACCTCTCCGAGCRCGAGCGCCTGGTGCGCGACCTTGAGGACAAGCCCTGCATGATCCTGCGCCATCACGGGCTGATGACGGTGGGGCAGACGGTCGCCGAGGCCTTCTACTGGATGTATTATCTGGAGCAGGCCTGCCGCATCCAGCTCGCCGCGCAATCCTCCGGCGCCGAGCTCGACCTGCCCTCCGCCCATACCGTCG
>NZ_JBFUIP010000643.1:0-746 GCF_056401815.1 Aminobacter sp. P4_D5
TCCCCTCTGCCGCTCGCAGGTCGAGCCGGGCGCAATGCTTGCCGAGCGTGATCTCGGGAATGACGCCCAGCTCGTCCCATCCTGGCGGATCGATGCGCAGCACCTCGGCGCCGAGCAGCGCGAGGAAGCGGGTCGCGACCGGCCCGGCGAGGACGCGCGTCATGTCGAGCACGCGCAGGCCGGCGAGAGGGCGGGACGGATCGAAGGGCCAGTCGCGCTGCGGCGCCGTGCCGGTGGCCTCGGTCCACAGCACAGGTTCTTTCGCGACCGCCTGGCCCTGCGGGTGTTTCGCCCATTCCGCGAGCGACCGCATCGTCGCGGCGCAGCCACCGGCGGCGACGATCGCGGCCTCCAGCTCATCGGCCTTCCACGTCGCGACGGCCTTGGCCACCGCCTCCTTCTCGGGCGGCGCCTGCAGGACGGAGAGGGCGGCGGCGCGATGGTGCGGCGCATTGGTATGCAACTTGATCCAGCCCTCTCGCGTCGCGTAGTCGCCCGCGACCACATCCCAGCTCGCCGGCATCTTCCAGCCGTGCGGCTGCAGCGACCAGCCGAACCAGAAGGAGGCGTGCCGGCGATCCACCGTGACCTCCGGCACCCCGCCGGTACGCGCGCCCACCAGCTCCGCCGCCGCCAGCCCGGCCGCAGCGACCGAGGCCGCGGCGAGGCCGGTGGTGGCGAAGACCGATTTCAACCCGCCCTCGCCAGTGAAGCGCACCTGGGCGAGATGAACGGGATCCCCGCCG
>NZ_JBFUIP010000644.1:0-746 GCF_056401815.1 Aminobacter sp. P4_D5
GCGCGGAGCTGCTGGCCAATCCGGAGCTGTGGAAGACGCGCTGAGCCGTGCCCAAGCGGGATGACCGAAGGCGCTTTTGCGCCGGAGGTCTGAATCCCGCGCCCAGCAAAGCTCAGGGCAACGGCAGGTCGAGCCAGGACAGGTGCCCACCCTTGCCGGAGCCGGTGTCCATGAAGATGGCCTCGCCGCCGGCGCGACCCTGCGTGGACCAGGGACGCCCGTCCGTCGAGCGCTGATCGTGGCCGCAATAGACGGTGATCCCCGCGGGGATGGAATCCACCCAGTGCAGCAGCCGCTCGGGATAGCCGTCGCCCTGCGTGCGGCCCGTCACCTGGCCGAAGAGCGCACGCGATACCATGTTGTCCGGCCGGCGCGTGCCGGCCTCGCGCGGCGGCGCCTCAAACAGCATGCCCGGCTGGACGGCGGCGTGGACGAAGACCCAGGGACCGAGCCGCCACCAGGCGGGCGCGCGGCCGATCTCGGCGATGGCACGCTCAGCCAGCTCGGCGCCGTCGGGCGCGGCGTCGAGCTGCTCCAGCGTGCGCGGTGTCGCCTCGGCGGGGCTGCGCACGCGGTTGCCCACGAGGGCGCGGCGAAGCTTGTGGTCGTGGTTGCCGAGCAGGAACATGCCGGACTGGGCATCCAGCAGCGCGAAGATGTCGCGCAGGACGCCGGGCGCGTCCGGGCCGTAGTCGGTGAGGTCGCCGAGCTGGAGCAGGAAGAGGTCGGCATTGCAGGCCCCGATG
>NZ_JBFUIP010000645.1:0-745 GCF_056401815.1 Aminobacter sp. P4_D5
ATCCGGCCGTGGGGTCGACGAAGCCCGCGATCATCCGCAGCGTSSTSGTCTTGCCGCAGCCGGAGGGGCCGAGCAGGGAGACGAACTCGCCCTCCTCCAGCGCGAGGTCCACGCGGTCGACGACGGTCAGCTTTCCATAGGCCTTGGTCAGGCCTTCCAACATCAGGCGCGGCACGCGCTATTCCCTTCTGAGCATGAAGTCGCGCCCCACCAGCTTCATGCCGATGCCGACGATGACCATGGTGATGGCGAGCAGGATGCCGCCGAAGGCGGCGACCACCTCGAAATTCCCCTGCTCCGTGAGGTCGTAGAGCAGCACGGACATGGTCCGCGTCCGCGGCCCCACGAGGAAGATCGCCGCCGACAGCTCGCGCGAGGCGACGATGAACACCACCAGCCATCCGCCCAGCAGCGAGGTCTTGATCAGCGGCGCCGTGATCTTGCGGATCGCGTGCAGCCGCCCGGAGCCCAGGATGCGCGCGGCCTCCTCCATCTCCGGATGCACCGCCCGGATCGCCGCCTGGGAGGAGGCAAAGGCGATCGGCAGGAAGCGCGAGGCGAAGGCCAGGATGATCAGCAGCGCCGAGCCGTAGAGCGACAGCGGCGGCCCCGCATAGGCGGCATAGAAACCGATCGCCAGCACGATGCCGGGGATGACGAAGGGCGCCATCGCCAGGAAGCCCAGCGCATCCGCGAAGCGCGTCAGCCGCCGCACCACGATATAGGCGACGAGCAACGCCAGCAC
>NZ_JBFUIP010000646.1:0-745 GCF_056401815.1 Aminobacter sp. P4_D5
CTCCAGGCGAGAGCCGAGCTGGACGATCAGCGCTTGCCGCGACGCATCCGGCAGGGCGCGCGCAGCATGCAGCAGCTTGTCCGGGGCCTCGCGCAGCCAGAAGGCGGAGCTCCGCCAGGACCGCCGGTCGAATTGCTGCGGGAAGCCGGCCGCCGYCGGCGGGTCGCCACAATCGGTGGGCAGATCGTCGTCGACACTGCAATCGGTACCGCGCCAGCGATTCAGATAGAGTTGAAAGGCCGCCGGCATCCCACGCCCGGCGTCCGGATATCGCTCCTCATGGTAGCGCATCATGTCCGGGCGCGGCTGCGGCATTAGCGATGCTTCCGTCAGCAACAGCCAGGCGATGCGGGAATCCCGCGCGTTACCCGCTGCGAGGTAGGGTGGCGGCTGCGCGGCCAGCAGCGCGCCGAGGCCGTTCAGCGTCGCATCGAACGTCGCCCGCATGGCGGCTGCCTCGGTTGGGTCGCCCTGGACCGGCACCCAGGCCCCGAGCAGCTCCGTCGCCGCCCTCGCCTCGCCCGGCGTCCGTCGGAGCATGAGCGCACGCGCCAGCATCAGCGCCTCACCTCCGCCGGCGCTGCCGGCGGCGGTCGCCAGGGCTTGTCCGCAGATCGAGGGATAGGCGGGCGCCGCCGCACGCAGCGTCGCGGCGAGCCAGATGCCCAGTTGCTCCACATGCCGTACCCGGTCGCGAGGCATGACGGCGCCGAAGATCCGCGCGAGATCGGGCCCGGCATTGGCG
>NZ_JBFUIP010000647.1:0-744 GCF_056401815.1 Aminobacter sp. P4_D5
TGCCGTGGCCGATCGGTCTGATGCGGCGGCGCGTGAGGCAATGATGCTCGCTTCCATGCAGGGGGCGCTGGCCTTCCAGAAGGGGTTGGGCGCGGTGCATGCGCTCTCGCATCCGCTGGGCGGGCTCTCCGTGCCCTTGCATCACGGCACGCTCAACGCGGTACTGCTGCCTTACGTGTTGCGCTTCAACGCATCGGCGATCGAGGCCGTCCTGCCCATCCTCGCCGACGCCATGGACGAGCCTGCCGACGCCGCGCTGCTGGCCGACGCCATCACCGACCTCTGCCGCTCCATCGGCCTGCCCCAGACGCTCGGCGAGATGGGTGTGCCGGCCGAGGTGCTGCCGGCCATCGCCGATGCCGCGATGCTCGACCATCACCACATGACCAACCCCAGGCGCGCCACGCGCGAGGATTACCTCGCCATGCTGCGCGCCGCCCATGCCGGAGACTGACGCATGTCGGACAGCCCCGAACCTCGCACCATGTTCGAGAAGATCTGGGACGCGCATCGCGTCCTCGATCGCGAGGATGGCCAGACCCTGCTCTACGTCGACCGCCACCTCGTGCATGACGGCCTGGCGCCGGCCTTCGAGATGCTGCGCAAGCGCGGGATGGCGCCACGTGCGCCCGACCGGACCTTCGGCACGCCGGACCATTACGTCTCGACCGATGCCGTCGAGCGCGAAGCGATGACCAATGAAGAAAACCGCTTCATGGTGAAGTCGCTGGAGCGCAACGCCGC
>NZ_JBFUIP010000648.1:0-744 GCF_056401815.1 Aminobacter sp. P4_D5
GCTCTACACTGGCGGCGCGCTGAACCGGGCGGAGCAGGCCTATCGGAGCTCCGAGCAGGCCTACCTGGCCGGCGGCCGCAACCTGCTCGACGTGCTGGACGCACTGCGGACCCTGAACGCGACGCGGGTGGCGGCGAACAATGCGCGGGCGCAGTACCTGACGGCGCTGGCGCAGTTGGAGTTCGCGACGGGCGTGGGCGGGTTGGCGCCGCGGTTGTAGAAAGAGCGAGGGGCGCCGCTCCTCGGTTCTTCTTTAACCGCGGATTTTGCGGCCTTTGCAATGGCCCGTGTTGCGTGGGGTGGAAGGTCTGGCTGTGCTGCGGCGAGCATGCGGGCGAGTAGCCCCTCGACGGTGATGCGGGGCGGTGTTCCGCGAGGGCTGGGGTGGATCACCACGCGGTCGATGAGGTTGCGGGCGGCTTCCCGAGCTGCGGGGTTGTCGCCTGCGGCCAGGGCATCACTGAGCCGGTCGACGCTGCGCCGATRGGCTTGGCCCAGGTTGGGCAGCAAGCGAAGCTKGATTGGTCTGGTGTCCTGCARGGCGAGGGTCAGACGGTCCCGCACCGCCTCCAGCCCGGTGATCTTGTCCTGCAGGCCAGAGCTGCGCAGTCCCTCGGCGGGGGCGTCGAGCAGGTTCGAGAGCTTGCGCTCGACGTCCTGCAGGTCCCGGCGCAGCATGTCGGCGTCGCGGCCCTGCTCGCCAGCCAGCCGGTTCCACTCCTGGGTGAAGGTCTCGGCGAAGGC
>NZ_JBFUIP010000649.1:0-743 GCF_056401815.1 Aminobacter sp. P4_D5
GCGCCGCAGGCCGCGGCGAATGGCGCCGAGGATGGCCTCCTTGCTCATCGCCGGCGGCCCTCCTCGCGCTGGCGCTTTTTGTATTGCGCCATGAAGGTGCCGCCCTCCGGGACCGGCAGGTCGCGCCCCTCGGTCCAGCCGCCGGCCATCGGCAGCGACTTGAAGGCGCCCTTGCCCCGGCCGAGCAGGCCCAGCGTGCCGATCGCCATGCGCGTCGCCGCCCGATAGAGCCCCGGCCGCTTGGCGAACCAGGCCCAGATGTCGAGATTGGTCCGCAGCGCCCCCGGCCGCAGGTGCCGCTCGAACTCCCGCTCGCGCCAATGGCGCATGAGATTGGGCAGCGGGATCTTCACCGGGCAGACGCTCTCGCAGCGGCCGCAGAAGGTGCTGGCATTGGGCAAGTGCCCGGACTTGTCGATGCCGATCAGCGAGGGCGTCAGCACCGCGCCCATCGGCCCCGGAKAGACCCAGCCATAGGCGTGCCCGCCCGTGGCGCCATAGACCGGGCAATGGTTCATGCAGGCGGCGCAGCGGATGCAGCGCAGCATGTCCTGGAACTCCGTGCCGATCATGTCGGACCGGCCGCCGTCTATCAGCACGACATGGTATTCCTGCGGACCGTCGAGATCGCCCTCGCGCCGCACGCCCGTGCTGAAGGTGGTGTAGACGGAAAAATCCTGGCCCGTGGCGGAGCGCGCCAGCAGCCGCAGCAGCGAGGTCGCGTCCTCGAGCGTGGGGACGCA
>NZ_JBFUIP010000650.1:0-740 GCF_056401815.1 Aminobacter sp. P4_D5
GTCCTGCCGCGACGGCGATGCGGTCCGGCGTGGGGGCGACGCACGCACCGACCATGCCCCGCACCGCCGCGGTGACGTGCGGCAGATCGGAGGCCTCCATGCTCGGCAGGCGGCGGGCGAGATGGCGCAGGAAGTCGGCGAGCAGGCGCCCGAGCCCCGTGTCCAGCGCGAGGCCGCGCGTGGCGTCCAGCTGGGTGGCGATCTCGGCGAAGCTGTCGCGTGGCATGTAGATGTGCAGCCGCTCGTCGGCGACGCGCTCGCTCGTCACGTTCTCGCCCAGCGAGACGAGGAAGGGAGTCTGCGCAGGCACGCGGAAGGAATCGTCCCGTTTCTGGATACCCGTGTCGCGCTGGCCGAGGGTGAGGCACCAGTGGTCGATCGGATTCCGCCGCACGAGCGCCCGCGTCCGGTTAGAACGCAGGGAGGGGGCCGAGACCTCGCAGATGGCAAGGCCATCCAGCGGCCAGTAGCGACTCTCGGCGAGGAAGCCTTGGCCGGCCTCCGCCGGCTGCTCGACCTCGAAGACCGAGGAGAACCATCCCCTCCAGGCGTCGAGCTGCTGCGCGGCCGGGAGGCCGTGGGTGGACATGGTCTCGGGCGTCATCACATTCCTGTCGGGGTCGGACCGGGTCAGGCAAGTCGGCTCGCTTCCTATAGGGCGGGCGCCGGTTCCTGGCGGCACGCAAGGATCGCAGGCCGGCCATCTCCGAGGGTCACGGCTCGCTTCCCGCGGGCAGGGT
>NZ_JBFUIP010000651.1:0-740 GCF_056401815.1 Aminobacter sp. P4_D5
GCGGTCGCGTCGCGCCCGACGATGCGCGGCGCCATCGCCTCCGCGATGCAGGCGCCGATGGTCCGCTGCAGCGGCAGGTTCAGCAGGTGCAGGTAGCCCATGCCGGTGAGGCCGGAGGCGGTGACGACCTCCACCACCACGAGATCCCTGGTCTCGCCCAGCGCGTGGCCGGCGAGCCAGGGGTCGTCCGCCCAGGGCATCTGCAGCAAGGTCGTGCGGACCTCGCGGATCGTCAGATCGGTCAATCCTTGGTTCCTCCCCAGGCGTTGCGCCAAGCCTGCTCGCGGGGAGGGGCGCGGGCAACCCCTCGGGGGGCGGCTTGCCAGGATCGCCGGATGGTGTGTTCCTCCGCCCGTACGAAGGGGAGCAACGCCACCATGACCAAGCGCCGCGACATCCTGGCCGCAACGGCGGCTGCCTCCCTGCTGGGCCCGCGCGCGGCACGGGCGCAGGCCTGGCCCACGCGCCCCATCCGCATGATCGTCGCCTTCGCGCCCGGCGGCTTCACCGACATCGCCGCGCGCGTGCTGTCGGAGCGGCTGACCGCCTCGCTCGGCCAGGCCGTCACCGTCGACAACCGCGCCGGCGCGGGCGGCATCATCGGCACCGAGGCCGCGGCCCGCAGCGCGCCCGACGGCTACACGSTGCTGRTSGGCRCGMTCRGCWCGCAKGCGMTGAATGTCGGCCTCTACCGCACGCTGCCTTACGATCCCGTGGCCGATTTCGCACCGGTCTCCGGC
>NZ_JBFUIP010000652.1:0-739 GCF_056401815.1 Aminobacter sp. P4_D5
TGGACATGCTGAAGGCCGGCGGCACGCTGCGCCACAAGGAACTGCTGGCCCCCTTCGGCCTCGATGCCTCGGATCCGGACTTCTGGAAGAAGGGCCTCGACGTGATCTCCGGCTTTATCGACGAGCTGGAGACCACTTCTTGACCGATCGGGAAGGCAACAACTTCTTCGGCGAGGTGCGGCGCATGGTGCGCACCTCCGGCGCCGTCACCGGCATCGCAGCGCGTGTGGCCGGCCAGCGCTTCCTCGGCCTCAAGACCGACAAGGGCGCGCATGCGGAGGATCTGAAGGCCATCCTCGGCGGGCTCAAGGGCCCGATGATGAAGGTGGCGCAGTTCCTCGCCACCGTTCCCGACGCGCTGCCGGAGGAATATGCGCGGGAACTCGCGACGCTGCAGTCCAACGCGCCGGCCATGGGCCCGGCCTTCGTGCGCCGGCGCATGCAGACCGAGCTCGGCCCGCAATGGCAGTCGCGCTTCGCGCAATTCGGGCTGGAGGCGGCGGCCGCGGCCAGCCTCGGCCAGGTGCACCGTGCGACGCTGCATGACGGGCGCGAGGTCGCCTGCAAGCTGCAGTATCCGGACATGCCCTCCGTGGTGGAGGCGGATCTCAGGCAGTTGAAGATCGCGCTCAGCCTCTATCGCCGCATGGACAGCGCGCTCGACAACGAGGAGGCCTTCGCCGAGCTCAAGGACCGCCTGCGCGAGGAGCTGGACTACGAGCGCGAGGCCTCCCAGCAG
>NZ_JBFUIP010000653.1:0-739 GCF_056401815.1 Aminobacter sp. P4_D5
CCATATGTTGACGGAAGTTCATCTTTGGCCGGCGCCACTTGGCCCGGCGGCACGGGAGAGTTCGGTACACATGTCGTGGAACAACGGCGGAAACAGCCCTTGGGGCAATCCGCGTCCCCCCGGTGGGGGTGGACAAGGGGGTGGACCCTGGGGCGGCCCGCCTTCCGGTGGCCCGCCCGGCGGCGGCAACAACCGCGGCTCGGGCCCTGGTCCTGATGTCGAGGAGATGATCCGCAACGCCCAGGCCATGGTCCGGCGCTACCTGCCGCGGGGCGGCGGGGGCGGGAAGGGGCTGGCTCTGGCCGCCGTGCTGCTGGCGGGCATCTGGGGCGCCTCGGGCTTCTATCGCGTGCAGCCTGACGAGCTCGGCGTGGTCATGCGCTTCGGCGCCTTCGAGCGCACCGCGCCCCCGGGCCTGAACTACCGCATCCCCTGGCCGGTCGAGAGCGTCACCACGCCGCGCGTCACGCGCATCAACCGCGTGGATGTGGGCTTCCGGGCCGGTGCCGATGCCGCGCCGGGCGCCCGCGTGATCGCCAGCAGGGACGTGCTGCCCGAGTCGCTCATGCTGACCGGCGACGAGAACATCATCGACGTCGACTTCGCCGTCTTCTGGCGCATCCGCGACGCGAGCGACTTCCTCTTCAACACCCGCAACCCCGAGGACACGGTGAAATCCGCCGCCGAATCGGTGATGCGCGAGGTCATCGGCCGCACGCCGATCCAGCAGGCGCTCACC
>NZ_JBFUIP010000654.1:0-739 GCF_056401815.1 Aminobacter sp. P4_D5
GCCGAGTGGCTGTGGTGAAACCAGAACGACACGTCACTGAGTTCGGAAGGCAGCGCGACGCGAACGAAATCAATCACCGCATCCGGATCACGTTGAACCGACAAGTCGGCGGGAAGCGCGAGGTGGTCGATATCCAGCATAACGTAAGGGCATGCCCTGTCCTGGATCGTCGCCGGGAATGTCCCGTCAGGTGCCATGAGGCGGCGCATGCGCTGCACATTTGTGCCGGGAATGATCCCGCCATGGATCACTGCCGCGTCGGCGACAACAGCATGGTCCAGGATTTGGGTGAACGAAGGAAAGTCAGTGAATGGCTGTCCCCAGCCCCGCACCCAGCGGGTCATTCCCTGGGGGCTGGGTTCGACGACGAGGCTGCCATCCGAGGATAGAACCAGTCGCTTCGCCAAAGAGACGGGGACATCTCGACCGGTGATCTCGTCGCGGCGCAGAGCGCGAAGGATGGTTAAAGTGGTTTCAGCGCGATTGGTGGCGCTGTGTTGAGCTAAGTCCATTTGTTGTTGGGCTTTGTGATGGGTGTGAATCCCCTACGTCGCGCGCGGCGTTTCTTGGGGATGGTAAGGGCGAGCGTCAGTTGTGACGCTGGCCGGGGCCGCAGCCCTCACAGGAAACGACAGGTGTCTTCCTGTGGGCGAATGCAGCAAAAAGGGAGAAGCGGAAGCGCGCACGACATGCGTTCCGTAGCGTCGAAGGTGCGGCAGCCCTGCGGAATGTTGTCCGT
>NZ_JBFUIP010000655.1:0-739 GCF_056401815.1 Aminobacter sp. P4_D5
CTCCGAGGCCTTCGGCCAGTGGAAGAACGCCAAGATCGCGCTCATCGCGCTCTTCGGCCTGACCATGGGCCAGGGCGTCGTCTGGTACACGGGCCAGTTCTATGCGCTCTTTTTCATCCAGAGCATCCTGAAGGTGGACGGCTATACGGCGAACCTGCTGATCGCCTGGTCGCTCATCCTCGGCACCGGCGGCTTCGTCTTCTTCGGCTGGCTGTCCGACAAGGTGGGCCGCAAGCCGATCATCCTGCTGGGCTGCGCCCTCGCGGCGCTGACCTACTTCCCGCTCTTCAAGATGATGACGAAGGAGGCCAACCCGGCCCTGTACGCGGCGCAGCAGAACATCCCCGTCCGTGTCGTCGCGGCGCCCGGGGACTGCCACTTCCAGTTCAACCCGACCGGCACCGTGACCTTCACCACCTCCTGCGACATTGCCAAGGCGGCGCTGGCGGGCCTGTCGATCCCCTACACGCAGGAAGTCGGTGCGGCCGGCGCCGTGGCGACCGTCCATGTCGGCAATTCGGTCGTGACGTCCTTCAACGCCACCCAGGCCGGCGCCGGCGCGGCGGCGGCACGGGCCACCTTCACCCGGGAACTCGGCGCGGCGCTGACGGCGGCGGGCTTCCCGCCGGCGGCCAATCCCTCGGTCGTGAAGATGGCGCATCCCTTCGACATCTTCCGCGAGCAGCCGGCCATCATCATCGGCATCCTGTTCATCCTGGTCGTCTACGTGACCATGGTG
>NZ_JBFUIP010000656.1:0-738 GCF_056401815.1 Aminobacter sp. P4_D5
CATGGAGACCTATATCCGCGAGAGCGTGCAGGGACTTGAGGTGGGCTCGCCGGTGCGCTACCGCGGCGTCGCGATCGGGCGAGTCACGGAGATCGGGCTGGCCTCGGCCGAGTACCGGCGGCCGGAGGGCGAATCCTTCGCGGGCGCCTTCCAGCTCGTCGTGGTGCGGTTCGCCGTGAACCTGCGGCGGGCCGGCGACATCCCCTCGCTCGACGACGCCGTGAATCTCGGCCTGCGGGCCCGGCTGTCGAGCCAAGGCATCACGGGCGTCGCCTACATCGAGCTCGACTTCGTCGACGCGGATCGCGGCGAACGGCGCCATGTCCCTTGGGAGCCGCGTTATCCCTGGATTCCCGCGGTGCCTTCCACCCTGACGCAGGTGTCGTCGGCGGCCGAGACCATCATGCGGCAGCTGCAGGACGTCGATTTCGGCACGCTGTTCACCACCATCAGCAGCCTCGCGACGGAGCTGCGCGACCAGGTGAAGGCGGCGGAGATCGCCCGCGTGGTGAACGAGGCCACCGAGCTGCTGACCGACCTCCGGCGCACGGTGGCCCAGGCGGACATCCCTGGCGTGCTCGGCGAGATCCGTACCACCACCCTCGCGTTGCGCGAGACGGTCCAGTCCGCCGAGGTGCGCAGCGCGCTGGCCTCGCTGTCCGCCGCCGCGCAGGACCTGCGCCGCACGGCGGCCCGGCTGCCGGGGACCGTCGCGCAGCTCGATGCCGGGGTCCGTAG
>NZ_JBFUIP010000657.1:0-737 GCF_056401815.1 Aminobacter sp. P4_D5
GCTTCGCGCCGGGGCCGCCGGACCGCACGCCCTTCGCGGCGCTCACGCTGCCCTGATCCGCGTGGCACGCATGGGCAAGCCTGCTATATGCCCAAATACCGACCTGAAGGACCACCACCATGGCTCGCCGCCGCCAGATCTACGAGGGCAAGGCCAAGATCCTGTTCGAAGGCCCCGAGCCGGGCACCATCGTCCAGTACTTCAAGGATGACGCGACGGCCTTCAACGCCCAGAAGAAGGGCATCATCACCGGCAAGGGCGTGCTCAACAACCGCATCAGCGAGTACCTGATGGTGCGGCTGGGCGAGATCGGCATCCCTACCCACTTCATCCGCCGCCTCAACATGCGCGAGCAGCTCGTGCGCGAGGTGGAGATTATCCCGCTCGAGGTCGTGGTGCGCAACGTGGCCGCCGGCTCCATGGCCACGCGCCTGGGCATCGCCGAGGGCACGCGCCTGCCGCGCTCGATCATCGAGTACTACTACAAGAACGACGCGCTGCAGGACCCGATGGTCTCGGAGGAGCACATCACCGCCTTCGGCTGGGCCGCGACGCACGATCTCGACGACATGGTGCAGCTGGCGCTGCGCGTGAACGACTTCCTGACGGGGCTGCTGCTGGGCGTCGGCATCACGCTGGTGGACTTCAAGCTGGAGTTCGGCCGGCTCTACGAGAACGACGAGATGCGCATCGTCCTGGCCGACGAGATCAGCCCGGACAATTGCCGCCTCTGGGAC
>NZ_JBFUIP010000658.1:0-737 GCF_056401815.1 Aminobacter sp. P4_D5
GGGCAGCGCCGCGGCCAGCAGCTTCCCCACGCCGACATTCGCGCCGACGAGAATCATGGAGAGCGCCAGCTGCGCGTAGGCCAGGCGCATGGGGATGCCTCAGGCCTCGCCGGCGCGCTTGTAGGGGGAGAGGGTCGCGAGTTCCTCCATGCGCTCGCGGATGGCCGGGCGCTCGGCCTCCAGGAATTCCGCCACGGCGCGCGAGAGACCGCGATGGGCGATGAGATGCGCCGAATAGGTCGGCGCCGGCAGGTAGCCGCGCTGGATCTTGTGCTCGCCCTGCGCGCCGGCCTCGACGCGGCTGATCCCGTGCGCGATGGCGAAGTCGATGGCGCGCAGGTAGCAGAGCTCGAAATGCAGGAAGGGAACCTCTTCGTCGCAGCCCCAGTTGCGGCCGTAGAGCGCCTCGTCGCCGAGCAGATTGAGCGCGCCTGCGACGGGCTTGCCGTCGCGCTCCGCCCACATGAGCACAACCCGTTCGCCGAGTTTCTCGCCCATCAGCGGGAAGAAGGTTTTCGTCAGGTAGGCACCGCCCCAGCGGCCATCCACCGTGTTGCGGTAGAACCGGTAGAAGGCCTTCCAATGCGCGGGCGTGATCTCGGCGCCGCGCAGCGTGCTGAGCGTGAGGCCGGATTCCAGCACCGTCCGCCGCTCCTTCCGCAGTGCCTTGCGCTTGCGGCTGCTGAGGGCACCGAGGAAGTCGTCGAAGTCCTTGTAGCCCTGGTTCTGCCAATGGA
>NZ_JBFUIP010000659.1:0-737 GCF_056401815.1 Aminobacter sp. P4_D5
AGCGCGGCGTAGCGCCGGGCGTTCAGCTTCTCGCGCCGGGCCATCAGCATGGCGTTGTGCCCGGCCCAGGCGGCAACGGGATCGGGCTGGTCCACCCGCGTCGCGGCGAAGATCGCGGCCCAGAGCTTCTCCACGGCCTCCGCCTCCGGCAACTCCGGGAACATGGCCCGCGCCCAGGCGGGCGAGGCGTAGGGCACCAGGCTCCAGTTGATGGCCGATGCCGTGATGAGCTCCAGCGCGGGACGGTAGGCCTGGGCGCGGGCGCGGTTGGCGCGGGCCACCAGCCTGGAATCCTGCGCCGCCAGCAGGCTCGGATCCTCGCCGACGATGGCCAGGCGCGCGGCGCCGCGGCGGAAGGCCTCGGCCATGCCGTCGAAGAGCCAGCCGGGCGCGGTGTCGAAGCTCTCGGGCGAGGCGTGCCGGAAGCGCGAGAGCGCCTGCTGGTCGTCGGAGAAGAGCGTGGTGACGAGGGTGGCGCCGGCCTTGTAGGCGGCGTCGGTGATGAGGCGCGCGAGCGGCAGGGCGTCGATGGAGGCGGTCATCAGCACCTCCTGCCCGGCGCGCAGGTTCAGCCCGACGCGGACGGCGACATCCGCCAGCCGGGCGAGGGAGTCCTGGGTGCGCGATGAGGTTGGCGCGATCTGGTCCATGGGCGGCGGTCTCCGCGATGCAGCTTCGGGGAAAGGGTAGCCGCAGGGCCCTCGGGCGGCCAGCCGGGGGACTGGGCGAGGGAGCCG
>NZ_JBFUIP010000660.1:0-736 GCF_056401815.1 Aminobacter sp. P4_D5
TGCCAGGGCGGACGYGTTCGACYACATCGAGCGGTTCTACAACCCGACGCGACGCCACTCGACTGTCGGATACGTCAGCCCTATGGAGTTCGAACGGATCGCCCGGACAAGCTAAACTGAACGTCCACCGGACCGGCCGCAGCTCAAAGCTACCCGCGCAGCGATGGACGGGCTTGCTTCGATGCGCGCGGACTTGGAAAAGCTTGCCCTTCTGCCGCGGGCTGCCAGGCTCGATGTATGCCTTGTGGGAGCCTCCCCTCGATCGACGATGAGCGCCTTGGCCCCGGGGTAGGGGCGTACTCAATAACGCTATGAGTACGCGCCCAGGTTCGGCTCCAATCCGACAAGCGGTCAGTAGTCCCAGAAGACGGGTACCCAACGAAAGGCGTCGCCGTCGAGCGCCACCCGGCCGACGGAGGGGAACGGAAGGTGAGTGGCCACCAGCAGCTCGCCGGTTGCCGCCAGTTCCCGCAACAGGCTAACCCGAACGCGRGCCGCCTCCTCGGGGTCGTGYTCGAARCCGTTGTRCCAGTCRGGGTGGTCGAACCCGACCGCGAACACGGCGTCGCCGGCAAATGTCAGACCCTCGCCGCCGGACGCGATGCGGACGACGCTGTGCCCGGGGGTATGGCCGCCCGTGCGACGGACGACTACTCCCGGCGCCACCTCATGCTCCTCATCGAACAGCCGCAGCTGGCTGCGGTACTCTTCCACGAATCGCCTGGCGGCCGACCGA
>NZ_JBFUIP010000661.1:0-736 GCF_056401815.1 Aminobacter sp. P4_D5
CTTCCTGGAAGGCGCGAGCACGCTGCAGGGCGTGACGGCCGACGCCCAGCCGGATCCGACGGGCCTACCCTTCGCGCGGGCGCGGCTGCAGATGGATCCTGCGCGGGCCGTCTCGCTCGTCCAGGCGCTGCACGCAGGCGAGCCTTCGATCTGGACCATCGACCAGGGCGCGGCGGCCGGTAACGTCGTCTTCGAACTGGTGCCGCTTGATCATGACGAGATCGACGAGATTCTGGAGCGGCTCAGGGTGCTTTCGGCTTCGTCCTGACCCAGCTCGGGGTGATGTGGACCGCGACCTCATCGCTGTCCGCGCGCGTGACCAGTACCTCGCCGAAGATGGTACGCCCGCTGCCCTTGATGACGCGCGCCGTCGCGATGATCGGCCCCGGCCCACAGGCGCGGAGGAAGTTCACGTTCATGGTCGTCGTCAGGCTCTCGTCGCGGCCGTCGGTGCCGGCGAGCAGCGCGGCCCACATGGCGATGTCGGCGAGACCCATGATCGCCGGGCCGGAGACCGTGTTCCCCGGCCGCAGCACGCGCGGGGTGGAGGGCAGTTCCAGCCTGGCATAGCCGGGCGAGGCCTCCAGCAGCCGCACGCCCCATTCGGCGCCGAGGGGCACGCCCGCATGCATGATCGCTTCGATCTCGGCGAGGGTCACGCGGGCGCCCCGGCGACGACGCGGCCGATACAGGGATTGCCGCCGAGCCAGTAGCAGAGCTCTGCCGGCCGTTCGAC
>NZ_JBFUIP010000662.1:0-736 GCF_056401815.1 Aminobacter sp. P4_D5
CGCCAGCCCTCCAGCCCCTTGCGCAGTAATTCCAGGATGCCCGGCTCGAAGGCCGGCAGCCCCGTGTCGAGCCAGAGGCGGGGCGTGCGCGGCGGCGGGAAGCTGGCCGCCAGGGCAGCGCCGATTGCGCCGGCATCGGCCTCGGTCAGCGGCAGGCCGGCGCTGGCCGCGAGCACCGCCGCCATTCCGGATTGCCCCCCCTGTTCGTAGGCCTGCTCGATCACGCCGGCATAGGCGCGGGCAATGCCGACAGGATCGAGCTCGCGCAGGGCCCAGTCCCGGGCGGCACGGCCCATGGCAGCGCGCTTGGCTGCGTCGTTGCGGACCTCATCCAGGGCCTCGGCGAGATCGGGCAGCTCGGCCTCATCCGGAATGAGGCGGGCACCCGATCCCTCCAGCTCCGACAGCGAGCCGTGACGGTTCGCGACCAGCGGCAGGCCGGCCATCAGCACGTCCTTCACCGCTCCCGAGGTCTCGCCGCGGCTGCCGCGGCGCAATTGCACGGCCATGTCGCAGGCGGCGAGCCAGCGGCGGTAGTCCTCCACGGCGAGGCGTCCCGTGACGGTGACGCGCGAGGCGAGGCCGAGGCGGCCCGCCTCCTCCAGCACGGCGGGGCCGGCACCCTCCTCGGATCCGCCGACGAACACGAGCCGCGCGGCGGCGTCGCGCCTCGCCAGGGCGGCGAAGCCGGAGAGGATCCGGTCGGGCAGCTTCTTCGGCGTCATCAGCCCGAAGG
>NZ_JBFUIP010000663.1:0-734 GCF_056401815.1 Aminobacter sp. P4_D5
ATGTGGTGGCGCGCACCTGGTACGGCTTCCTCGTTCCATCGGCGACGCCGGCGGCTGTGCAGGCGAAGCTGGAAGAGGCGTTCGGCAGCCTCGCCGGTGTGGAGGAGGCGCGCCGCGCCTTCACCGAGGACGACCTGGAGCCGCGCTTCACCGGCTCCGCCGAATTCGCCCGCTTCCTCCAGGAGGAGCAGGCCTATTGGACTCCCGTCTTCCGCGAACGGAACATCCAGCCATGAACGCCCCGCGCATCCACCTGCCCTCGCCCGACGAGATGAACGCGGCCCAGCGCGACCTTTACGACCGCATCCTCGCCAGCCCCACGCGCGGGATGAACGGCCCGCAGCGCGCCAATATCCACAGCCCCGAGCTGGCCGAGGCCTGGTGGCGGCTCGGCGACACGCTGCGCAGCCGCACGGTGCTGCCGCCCAAGCTGACGGAGCTCGCGATCATCGTGGTCGGGCGGCGCTGGAACAGTCAGGTGGAGTTCCATGTGCATGGCGCGGCGGCGGTGAAGGCTGGGCTGGATACGGCCATCGTCGAAGCCATCCGCGTCGCCGCGCCCCCGCCGATCCGGGATGCCGAGGAGCGCGAGGTCTACGAATTCGCGCGCCAGATCCAGGTGAACGGCGAGCCCGACGACGCCAGCTATGCCGCCATCCTGGCACGCTGGGGAGAACGCGGCGTGGTGGAGCTGACCGCGCTGATCGGCTTCTACTGCATGGTCTCGATTGCGC
>NZ_JBFUIP010000664.1:0-731 GCF_056401815.1 Aminobacter sp. P4_D5
ACCCCGACCTGCGCGCCGACCTCGCGCGCGAGGCGCTGAACGTCTTCTTCCAGATCCGCGAGGTCGGCGAGCTCAAGAAGAAGCCGGCGACCTCGGAGCTGCTGGACTGGCTGAAGCTGCTGATGATCGAGGACATGCCGGCCRAGGCGTTGCGTTCGAACGACGCGAAGGTCGCGATCCCCCCGCTCTACGGCGCGCTGCTGAAGAACGAGCAGGACGTGCACCTCTTCGAGCGGCTGGCCTTCCTGAATCGCGCGCGGCGGTAGCGGCGATGTTCGCGCCTTTCATCCTGGAGCTTCGGCGCGCCGGCCTGCCGGCCTCGATCACCGAATGGCTCATGCTGATGGGCGCGATGAAGGAGGGCGTCGCCGACTACGATCTCGACGACTTCTACTACCTGGCGCGCGCGACGCTGGTGAAGGACGAGCGCCACCTCGACCGCTTCGACCAGGCCTTCGGGCATTTCTTCAAGGGGCTGGAGCCGGAGACGACGGTCACCGGCGAGATCATCCAGCGCGAGCTTCCCGCCGAATGGCTGAAGAAGCTGGCCGAACGCCTCTTCAGCGCGGAGGAGATGGCGAAGATCGAGGCTCTCGGCGGCTTCGACAAGCTGATGGAGACGCTGAAGCAGCGCCTCGCCGAGCAGAAGGGCCGCCACCAGGGCGGCAGCCGCTGGATCGGCACCAACGGCACCTCGCCCTTCGGCGCCGAGGGCTACAACCCCGAAGGCG
>NZ_JBFUIP010000665.1:0-731 GCF_056401815.1 Aminobacter sp. P4_D5
CGGCAATGGCGACCTCTCGGTGGGTATCATGGGCGACCTGATGCTCGGCCACGCGACGCAGCGGAAGATCGGCGGCGTGATCGTGGATGGCGCGGTGCGCGACATCGCCTCGCTCGCGAAGATGGACCTCGGCGTCTGGGCGCGCGGCCACAATCCGGGAGGTCCGTTCAAAGATGGGCCGGGCGAGATCGGCTACCCCGTCTCCTGCGGCAGCCAGGTTGTGATGGCGGGTGACCTCGTCTGCTGCGACGAGGACGGCATCGTGGTGGTGCCCTTCGCCGATGCGGAGAAGGTGATCGCCGAAGCCGAGAAGCACCAGGCCAAGGAGATCCAGGCCGAGAAGGACATCCAGGCTGGCACCTGGCCGCGCGACTGGGTGATGGCGAGCCTGAAGGAGAAGGGCTGCGAGGGGGCCTGAGACCCCAAGAGAAAGGCCTCCCCCGAGTACCCGCGGGAGGCCTTCCGCATTCCGGCGCGAGGAGGCCAAGCCTCCCCTGCCTCAGACCTTGAGGTTGACSGCGGMGGTCTTGCCGCGCTCYTCSGTSAGGTCGAASGWMACCKRCTGSCCGTCMTTGAGGCCCTGSAGSCCCGCAGCCTGSACGGCSGTGATGTGSACGAACACGTCSKWGCCGCCGCCGGCSGGSGWRATGAAGCCGTARCCCTTGGTGGCGTTGAACCATTTCACGGTGCCAGTGGCCATCCGCTGTCTCCTCATCGATGCGACGGAGAGT
>NZ_JBFUIP010000666.1:0-730 GCF_056401815.1 Aminobacter sp. P4_D5
CAACTGAACTAAAGGAGCGTTCTCTTGGGCAAGTTTGTTCTTTCCCTGGGCCTCGCCGCCATTCTCGGCGTGGCCACCGGCGTGATCACCACGCCGCAGCGCCCGCGCGGCTCTTGACCGCGAACGTCCTGGCCGCCGCGAGTTTCGCGGCCGCCGTCCACGCCACGCATCGCCGCAAGGGCGCTGCGCAGGAGCCCTATATCAACCACCCGCTCGAGGTGGCGCAGATCCTGGCCGAGCATGGCGCGCCGGAGCCGGCCATCCTCGCGGCACTGCTGCATGACACGGTCGAGGACAGCTCCGACGATCCTGTTCCGGTGACGCTGGAGGCGCTGTCCGCGCGCTTCGGCGCCGAGGTCGCGGCGATCGTCGCCGAGGTCTCCGACGACAAGAGCCTGCCCAAGGAGATGCGCAAGGCGCTCCAGGTGAAGATGGCGCCGAAGAAGTCCGAGGGCGCGAAGCTGGTGAAGCTGGCCGATAAGATCTCCAACCTGCGCGCCATCATGGTCGCACCGCCCGCCTCCTGGGACCACGCGCGGAGGGTGGAGTATGTGGGCTGGGCCGGACGCGTGGCGGCGGGGCTGCGCGGGGTGAACCCCTCGCTGGAGGCGCTGTTCGACACGACCTACCGCGAGGCCATGGCCGCCCTGGCGCGCGAGGCCGCGTGACGTCGATGGAACTGGTTCACGCGCTGGAACGCGCGACGCTTAACGCCGTGCCCTCGCGGCGC
>NZ_JBFUIP010000667.1:0-729 GCF_056401815.1 Aminobacter sp. P4_D5
CCCTGATCGTCCCCTATGTCCCGGGCGGCCTGCCCGACACCAATGCCCGGTTCCTCGCCCAGCGGCTCACCGAAAAACTCGGCMAGCCCGTSGTGGTCGAGAACCGGCCCGGTGCGAATGGCGCCATCGGCGGCGAGGCCGTCGCCCGCGCCCGGCCGGACGGCTACACGATGCTCTTCGGCACGATGGGCACGCACGGCTCCAACCCATCCATCTACCGCAACACGCCCTATGACGCGGTGCGCGACTTCACACCCGTGCATGCGCTCTTCGCCGACAACAACATCGCGGTCACCAGCAGCCGCAGCCCCTTCCGCAGCCTCGCCGACATCGTCGCCTATGCCCGGGCGAATCCGGGCAAGCTGACCTTCGGCTCCGGCGGCGTCGGCTCGGGCGTGCACCTGGCCGGGGCGCAGTTCCAGAAGGTCGCGGGAATCGACATCCTGCACGTGCCCTATCGCGGCACCCCCGCCTCGCTGGCCGACCTCGCCGCAGGGCGGATCGACCTGATGTTCGACTATGCCGTCACCAGCATGCCGCTGATCCAGGCCGGGCAGATCCGCCCGCTCGCCGTGACGGGCCGCCAGCGGCTCGCGCAGCTGCCGGAGGTGCCCACGGTGGCGGAAGCCGGCTTCCCGGATGCCGAGCTGGACGTCTGGTCCGGCCTCCTCCTGCCCGCCGGCGTGCCCGCGCCGATCGTGGACCGGCTGGCCGACACGGTGGAGACCA
>NZ_JBFUIP010000668.1:0-729 GCF_056401815.1 Aminobacter sp. P4_D5
CGCGAGGACGGCATGTTCGTCATCAGCGTCCGCGACGTGACGGAGCTGAAGGAGGCGCAGCTCGCCCTGGAGCGTGAGCAGGAGAAGCTTCGCCTCGTCGTGGACAACATGTCCGACGGCGTGATGCTCTTCGATCCCGAGATGCGCTGGCGCATGCTCAGCCGTCCCCTGATGAAGTTCCTCGACCTGCCCGAGGAGTTCTACAAGCTCGGCACGAAGGCCCGCGACGTCATCGGCTGGCAGATGAAGCGCGGCGATTTCGGCCCGCCCCCCGAGGATCCGGAAGAGTTCGAGGAGGCGCTGGATTCGCGCATAGCCAACCTCCGCCAGTCCGGCGGCGCGCAGTACATCCGCAAGACCCATGCGGGCTACTGGCTCGACGTGCGCATGCAGCACCTGCCCAATGGCGGCATGCTCGCCTTCTACCGCGACGTGACGCGCCTGAAGCAGCAGGAGGAGCAGACCGAGGCCGAGCGTTCGCTGCTGCGCGAGGTGATGAACAGCATGCAGGAGATGATCGTCCTGCTCGATCCCGAGGCGCGGATCATCCTGTCCAATGGCTGGGGCCGGAACCTGCTGGATCTGCCGGAGGCGCTGGTGCAGCCCGGCGCCATGATGTCCGACGCCATGGCGCACATGTACCGCCGCGGGGATTTCGGCTTCGATGTGACTGAGGAGCAGGTCGTGCAGGGCCGGGTGAATTCGGTCCTCAGCGGCCCGGTCCACCTC
>NZ_JBFUIP010000669.1:0-729 GCF_056401815.1 Aminobacter sp. P4_D5
CTGACCCGCGATCGGCCCTTGATGCTCCTCGAAGGTCATCACGTCGGCCATGAGCTGGCAGGGATGCGACACGTCGGTGAGCCCGTTGATGACCGGCACCGTCGCGAATTCCGCCAGCTCCCGCATCTTGGAGACGCGGTCGGTGCGCAGGATGATCGCGTCCACGTAGCGGGACAGGACGCGCGCCGTATCGGCCGGCGTCTCGCCGCGTCCCAGTTGCGTATCCTTGCTGGACAGCGTCACGACATCGCCGCCGAGTTGGCGGATGCCGACCTCGAAGCTGACGCGCGTGCGCGTCGAGAGCTTCTCGAAGATCATGGCGATGTGCTTGCCCGCCAGCGGCCTGCCCCCGACCTCGCCGCGCTTGGCGCGCGAGCCGAGGTCGAGCATGCGGCGCAGGGTCAGCGCGTCATGATCCATGAGCTCGAGGAAGTGGCGCGGCGCGCCACTCGTCTCGATGGGCTTCAGCACGGCGCTCACTTGGCCAGGGCCGGAGACTTGGCGGGCGTGAGGGCCGTGCAGGCGCGGTCGATCATGGCCAGCGCCTCGTCCACCTGCGCCTCGGTGATGATGAGCGGCGGGGCGACCCGCAGCACGTTCATCCCGGCGGCGACGGTGAGCAGCCCCTCGGCCACGCAGGCCGCCTGCATCTCGCCGTTCGAAACCTCGGGCAGCAGCTTGAGGCCGACCAGCAGCCCCGCGCCCTGCACCTTCTCGGCGACATGGGGA
>NZ_JBFUIP010000670.1:0-729 GCF_056401815.1 Aminobacter sp. P4_D5
GTTGTCCCAGCGATTCAGCGTTGCGCCCAAGAATTGATCCAGATCTGGGCGTGTGAGAACCGTGTCCTTGAATTGCCAAAGTATCTTTGCGCGTTCCAAGCGTTCACCTACCGAGCTTCTTGTTGAATATGCTCTGTACGCGGGAAAGTGCTTGCTTATTTTTGGCCTCGAAATCGGTCTCGAGATCAATTCCGCCGTCAGGTCCCTGTCGGACGTCCTCTACACGGGTGATAAGCCGCCCTTTGGAATCCTTGTTCCGTACTGACGACATGCCGGCGCTGGCATCCAGGATGCGCTGCACGTGATGGAGCTCGCGCTCAATACCCTCCCGGCTCCGATTATTGGCCATGGCAAGCTCCTTCTCCGACCCTCTCGCGCTCAGGTTTTGCATGTTCGGTTTGGGGAGGGAAAGGCTCAAGTTTGTCGCCCAGCTGCTCGCGGAGCGCGGGGGCCCAAGAGATGCTCAGCTGTTGCTGCTACCTATGCGCTACCTAGGCTTTCCGGCCTGGCGCTAGAAAAGGCATTAAGTCTTTGATCCGRATGGTGGGCGCGACAGGGATTGAACCTGTGACCCCTGCCGTGTGAAGGCAAGGCATAGAGATTTTTCTGAGTTGCGGCGGTTTGCGATCTGCCTGGAATCCAAGCTTTATCCTCGATTCTTCTCCTGAACTGATTTGCTTTCTGTTGCGGCGGCGCGCGGGTGCCTGCTACCTAGGTGCTACCTAGAGG
>NZ_JBFUIP010000671.1:0-729 GCF_056401815.1 Aminobacter sp. P4_D5
GGAGAAGACCATCACGCCGCGGGAGATGCTGGCCCGCATCCGCTCCGTCCTGCGCCGCCGCCGCCGCGAGGGCGACGCGCCGGCCTCCATGGAGCCCGCGCGCCCGGCCTGGCTCCTCGACACGGAGCGGCGGGTGCTCCGGCAGCCTGGCGGCGCGGTCTGCTCCCTGACCAATGCGGAGTTCGAGACGCTGCACATGCTGCATGCGGCGAAGGGCAATCCGGTCAGCCGGGCGGAGCTGTGCCGGCAGGTCTTCGGGCGGCCCTTCCGCGTGGGCGACCGCGCGGTGGACACGATCGTGAAGAACCTGCGCCGGAAGATCGAGCCCGAGACGAGCGAGTTCGTCTCGATCCAGGCCATCAGGACCTTCGGCTACGTGTTCGTCGGGTTTCCCTGAGGGGCGGCCGGGGCGTCTTCGACGTCTGAGTCACCGTAGAACAGCTTGCCCAATTCGATCGGCCGTCGCCCCGTCTCCCGGCGGTGCCGGTTGGTGTCGCGAAGCGAGTAGATGCAGCCGCAATATTCCTGCTGGTAGAAGCGCTCGCGCTTGGAGATCTCGATYATCCGCGACGCGCCGCCGCCCTTGCGCCAGTTGAAGTCCCAATAGGTCAGCCCGTCATAGGGGGCGGTGACGCGGGCGCCGCTCTCGTTGATCTGCGCCATGTTCTTCCAGCGGGAGATGCCGAGCGAGCTCGTCATCACCGGGAACCCGTTCTCGTGGGCATAGAG
>NZ_JBFUIP010000672.1:0-729 GCF_056401815.1 Aminobacter sp. P4_D5
CCCATTGGCTGCGCAGGCTCTCCAGCTCCGTGCTGGTCGGCCAGCCCGGCCAGGCCGAGAGCCCGTTGCCGCGCAGGCCCAGATGCGCCGTGGGATCCCAGAGGTCGAGGCCAGGCAGCAGGGTCGTCGTGCAGCTCCAGCCACCCTGGTCCACCGGCCCGCGATTGGCGCGGCGCTGCAGCCACACGCCGAAGTCGACGGAGATGACCTCGACGYTCAGGCCCGCCCGCGTGAACTGATCGGCCGCGACGTCCACCTGCCGCGCCATGGTGCTGAAGTTGACCGCGGACAGAAAGCCGATCTTCTCGCCCTTGTAGCCGGCGGCGGCGAGGTCGGCGCGGACCTTGGCGTAGTCGCGCGGCGCGTTCAGCACGGCCATGCCGGCATCGGAGGCCTGCGGCGAGCTCGGGCAGAAGACGCCGACCTTGGCGTCCCAGAGCGCGGCGTCGTTGCCGGCCACGGCCGTCATGATCTCGGACTGGTTGATGGCGCCCAGCAGCGCGCGGCGGATSGCCGGATTGTCGAAGGGSGGWTGCAGGTGGTTGATCCGCAGGATGCCCATGTTGCCCGCAGGATTCACGCTGCCGACCACCACATTGCGGTCCCGCCGCACCACCGGCAGCAGGTCGAGCAGGAGGTCCTCGTACCAGTCGATCTCGCCGCTCAGGATGGCCGAGGCGGCGGTGGAATGGTCGGGGATGAGGTTCCACTCGACGCGCTCGATATAGG
>NZ_JBFUIP010000673.1:0-728 GCF_056401815.1 Aminobacter sp. P4_D5
GCGCCGGGCGGCTTGGAGCAACTGGCCGAAACCGCGTGCATCACCCGCAGTCTTGGACGAAGCCTCTCCGCTCTGTCATGCTTGCCAGGGCTCGGAGGTAGGATTTGGCTGGCGCGGGACAGGTGAGGAAAAGGCCGGCGCGAGGGCTGCGCGGCCATCTGGTGCTGCTCGGCGTCGCGCTGCTCCTGCCGGCGCTGCTGCTCGGCGGAGGCATGACCTACGATCTCGCCATCCGTCTCCAGGACCAGGCCGAGGAGGACCTGACGACCAGCGCCCGCGCGGCCGCCCTAGCCGTGAACGAGGAGTTGGAGGGCGCGCTGATGGTCCTCACCACCCTCGCCACCTCGCCGCATCTCGATCCCGACACGTGGCGGCTCGAAGCCTTCCACTGGCAGGCGCGCGAGGTCGCGGCCCAGCTCGAGACCTTCGTCATCCTCATCACGGTGGAGAACCTCGGCCAGCAGGCGGTCAATACCGGCCAGGCCTTGGGCGGCCCACTGCCCAGCGTGCCCAATGGCGCGGCCTCGGTGGTCGCCGCACGCACCGGCCGTCCCACCTTCGTCCCGCCCGTCTACATGCCGGAGATCGACCGCGCGCTGGCGATCGTCGCCGTGCCGGTGATCCGCGGTGGACAGGTCCGGGGGGCGCTGGCCATGCCGCTCGCCACCAGCCGGCTGGAGCAGCCGCTGCGGCCCCTGCCGAACGCGCTCGGCTCGACCGCCTTCATC
>NZ_JBFUIP010000674.1:0-728 GCF_056401815.1 Aminobacter sp. P4_D5
CATCCTGGCCGACGTGATCGACGCCATCTCGCTCGATGCCCGAGGCAAGCCGCGCTACCACTACACCATCGTCGACTACTGCGCGCATTGGCATGCGGGCGAGGCCACCCCGGGCGACGACGTCGCGGCCGTGGCCTGGGCAGGACCGCAGCAGCTCTCTGCCTACAAGCTGACCAAGGCGGCGCTAGATGTCATCGCGCTGTCGCGCGTGAGGCTTGCCGAAGCCGCGCGCTGAGCCGAACATGGCCGTATCATTAAGGGATTCACGGTCATGATGTTGCGACGCAGCATGCTTCTTGGAGCGAGCACCCTCCCGCTGGCCGCACCGGCTTTGCGCGCCCAGGGCCGGACTGTCCGCCTCGTCGTCCCCTTCCCGCCCGGCGGCGCCGTCGACCTGCTGGGGCGCATCATGGCCGAGAAGCTGGCGCCCGTGCTCGGCACCTCCGTCGTCATCGAGAACCGCGGCGGGGCGGGCGGGATGATCGGCGCCGACTTCCTCGCCAAGGGCGACAAGGACGGCACGATGATCGGGCTGATCGGCGTCACCACGCTCTGCGCTTTCCCCTTCATGACGAGCCGGCTGCCCTTCAACCCCCGCACGGATTTCGCGCCAGTCTCGCAGATCACCGATGGGGCGCTGATGTGCGTGGTGAATGCCGAGAACGCGCGGCGCAACGGCTGGACCGACTTCCGCAAGCTGGTGGAGTGGAGCCGCACCCATCCCGACC
>NZ_JBFUIP010000675.1:0-728 GCF_056401815.1 Aminobacter sp. P4_D5
CTCCAGCGCCCGCGCCCTGGTCTGCGCCGACTGCTTCGGATCGGTGTCGAAGGAGAATTCCCAGAGCGGCCGGCGCAGCAGCAGCACCGAGTGGTGCGCGAGATCGCCGGTATTCACCACCGTCCGGTTGCCCGAGGTCACGGCATAGATGGTGTGGCCGACCGTATGCCCCGGCGCCGCCATCGCCTGGATGCCTGGCACCACCTCGGCGCCGTCGCGCACCATCACCATCCTGTCGCGATAGGCGTTGAGGTTCTTGGTCGCGCCATCGATGAAGGCGGTCATGAACTCCGGCCCGCGCTTGTTGGCGGGGTCGGTCCAGAAGCGCAGGTCGGTCTCGCTGACCGCGACCTGGGCGTTGGGGAAGTTGCGGTTGCCCTGCGCGACCACCAGCGCCCAGCAATGGTCGCAATGGGCGTGGGTCAGGATCACCATGTCGATCTGCGAGGGCTCGATGCCCGCGGCGCGCATGTTGCGCAGCAGGCGCCCGGTGGTGGGGCCGAACATCTGGCTGGCCGCCCCCATGCTGTCGCCCATGCCGGTGTCGAAGAGCACGAGCTGCCGGCCCGTGTTCACCACGAGCGCGTTCTGCTCGAGGTTGGCGGCGTTCACCGGCAGGAAATTCGCCTGCATCAGCGCCGCGATCTCCTGGGGCGGCGAGGCGGGGAAGGCCGGAATGGGGTCGCCGAGCGGCAGGCGCCCGTCCGAGATGACCGTCGCCTCGAAAT
>NZ_JBFUIP010000676.1:0-728 GCF_056401815.1 Aminobacter sp. P4_D5
TCACCGAGGACGGCAATGTCGTGGTGACCACGGGCCATCCGGATGTCGGCGGCTCGCGCGCCTCCATCGCCAACATCACGGCGGAGCTGCTGGGCATCGACTACAAACGCGTCTCCGTGCTGATCGGCGACACCGCGACCATCGGCTATTCCAACCTGACCGGCGGCAGCCGCGTGCTCTTCGCCTCAGCGATGGTGGTGACGCAGTCCACGGAGAAGGTCATCAAGACCCTCTGCGAGCGCGCGGCGAAGCTCTGGAAGATCGATCCGGAGGCCGTGGTCTGGGAGGATGGCGAGGCCAAGCCCGCCGGCGAGAACGCCGGCAAGTTTCCCGGGCTCAGCCTCGCGCAACTCGCGGCCAAGGCGAGCGAGACCGGTGGCCCCATCGGCGCCGGCGTGCAGCAGAACACCCAGGGCGCCGAGGGCGGCTTCGCCACCCATGTCTGCGACGTGGAGGTCGACGTCGATCTCGGGATCGTCCGGGTGCTGCGCTACACCTCCTTCCAGGATGTCGGGCGCGCCGTGCATCCGGCCTATGTCGAGGGGCAGATGCAGGGCGGCGCCGCGCAGGGCATCGGCTGGGCGCTCAGCGAGGAATACCTCTACGACAAGAACGGCAAGGTCGATAACGCCAGCTTCCTCGACTACCGGATGCCGGTCTGCTCGGACCTGCCGATGCTGGACACCGTCATGATCGAGGTGCCGAACCCCAAGCACCCGCAGGGCGTG
>NZ_JBFUIP010000677.1:0-727 GCF_056401815.1 Aminobacter sp. P4_D5
GTGCCGACCGGCTTGCCCTCGAAGAGCACCGAGGTGCACCCCGCCAGCAGCGGCGCATAGACGATGTAGGAATGCCCCACGACCCAGCCGACATCGCTGGCCGTCCAGAAGACGTCGCCGGGGTTCAACCCGTAGATCATGCCGATGCTGGCGTTGAGCACCACCGCGTGCCCGCCATTGTCGCGCACGATGCMCTTGGGCTTTCCGGTCGTGCCGCTGGTGTAGAGGATGTAGAGCGGGTCGGTCGCCGCCACGTCGACGCAGGGATGCGGCGTGCCGGCCGCTTCGGCTTCCGCGTAGTCGAAGTCGCGGCCCTCGACCAAGGTGCAGGCCTGCTGCTCGCGCTGCAGGATCAGGCAGAAGTCGGGCTTGTGCGCCGCCATGCCGATGGCCGCATCCAGCAGCGGCTTGTAGGCGATGACCCGCCCGGGCTCGATGCCACAACTGGCGGAGATCACCGCCTTGGGCGTCGCGTCGTCGATGCGCGCAGCAACCTCCGCCGCCGCGAAGCCGCCGAAGACCACTGAATGGATCGCGCCCAGCCGCGCGCAGGCCAGCATGGCGATCGCGGCCTCGGGCACCATGGGCATGTAGATGATGACGCGGTCGCCCTTCGCGACGCCGCGGGCCGCCAGCGCGCCGGCCAGCCGGCTCACGCGCTCCAGCATCTCGGCGTAGCTGAAGCGGCGGATCGTCGAGGTGACGGGGCTGTCGTAGAGGATCGCCG
>NZ_JBFUIP010000678.1:0-727 GCF_056401815.1 Aminobacter sp. P4_D5
GTCCAGAAGCCAGATCAGGACCTGGGCCATCCACCGCATCGCCCGGCGCTGCAGCCGCCGCGGACCCAGCAGCAGCGGCGCGCCGAGGATCATGCTGGTCGCCCCGAAGCCGAAGAAGGCCACGTTGAACAACAGGGAACGCAAGGCCAGCATAAGCATCAGATGGCGACGCGTACGCCCAGCTCGACCACGCGGTCGGAGGGAATCTTGAAGAACTCCGTGGCCGGTACGGAATTGCGGCTCAGCAGCGTGAACAGCCATTGCTGCCAGCGCGCCATCTTCGGCACCGTGGCCGACACGATGGTCTCGCGGCCCAGGAAGTAGCTGGCCTGCATCGTCTCGAAGGTGATGAGCCCCTCGCCCGCCAGCCGCTCCAGCTCGCGCGGGATATTGGGGCTCTCCTGGAAGCCATAGCAGAGGATGATGCGGTGGATGTCACCGCCGAGATCGGTCACCTCGGCGCGGCGGTCGGCGCCGACGCTGGGGATGTCCTCGTTGCGCACGGTCACGAAGAGCACCCGCTCATGCAGCACCTTGTTGTGCTTGAGGTTGTGCAGCAGCGCGCCGGGCAGGTAGTCGGCCTGGCCGGTCATGAAGACAGCGATGCCCGGCACGCGCGTGGTGCGCGATTGCGGCAGGCGGGCCAGGAAGGATTTCAGCGGCAGGCTGTCCTGACGGAAGCGGGCAAAGAGCAGCTGCCGGCCGCGATACCAGGTCAGCATCATTG
>NZ_JBFUIP010000679.1:0-726 GCF_056401815.1 Aminobacter sp. P4_D5
GGGCGGCACTGGCGGTGCCGTCCCAGCCGCGGCTGCCGCTGTTCCAGGCGCCGGTCGTGCGGCCCTTCAGAACCTGGTCGGGCAGGCTCGTCGGGATGCGGTTGTTGATGACGTTCACCACGCCGCCGATGGCCTGGGAGCCCCAGCGCAGCGAGGCCGGGCCGCGGATGACCTCGACCCGATCCGCCGTCATCGGGTCCAGCGGAACGGCGTGGTCCTCGCCATAGGCGGAGACGTCGCCGGCGCCGAAGCTGTTCTCCTGGATACGGACCCGGAAGTTGTCGAGGCCGCGGATGATCGGGCGGCTCGCGCCGGGCGCGAAGGTGGTGGCGGAAAGTCCGGGTTCGTCGCGCAGGGCATCGCCGAGGGAGCGGGCCGGGGAGGCGGCGATGGCCGGCTGGTCGAGGGTGGTGACGGGGACGAAGCTGCCGGGCTGGTCGCCGCTGACGGGGCTGGCCGTCACCGACATCTGCGGAAGGGTGATGGCATCCGGGGTCTGGGCCGGAGCCGCGGCCGGCAGGAGGCCGGCAACGATCCAGAACGGCAGTGAACGCATGACGGGACCCCTGAGGCTTCAGGGGATATGTAATATTATAACATTCAAGCCGACAAGCCGGACGCTATAACATCCAGGTCAGGGCCGCCACAGCCAAGGTATGGGCCTCGGCTTGCGGGGCATGGGCCTGCCCCTCCGGTGTCGCGAGCAGGTCCGCGGCCACGGCGTCG
>NZ_JBFUIP010000680.1:0-726 GCF_056401815.1 Aminobacter sp. P4_D5
GCCGTGGACATGGCGCGGAGGGCCATGGGCCTCTGAAGGCCCTTGCGGTCGCCCGTCCGATGTTCATGATCCCCCGACGACAAGCAGAGCCCCGCCAACGAGGGCTCGCCGCCAGGGGAACGAAGCCATGGACCGCGACACCGCGCAGAACGCGCCTATCCTGACGCCACGCCGCTCGCTCCTGCTGGGGGGCACCGGGCTGGCCAGCGCCGCCATCTGGCCGGCTGGGCGGGCGCTGGCCCAGGTCTCCGACAATACCGTGAAGATCGGCGTGCTCGACGACATGTCCGGCGTCTTCGCGGACCAGCAGGGCATGGGCGATGTCGTCTCCGCCCGCATGGCCATCGAGGATTTCGGCGGCCGCGTGCTGGGGCAGCCCATCGAGCTCGTCTATGGCGACCTGCAGAACCGGCCCGACATCGGCATGGGCATCGCCCGGCGCTGGTACGACCAGGAGAAGGTCGACGCCATCTTCGGCATCGGCAACTCCGCCGTGGCGCTCGCCGTGCAGCAGCTCACGCGCGAGAAGAACAAGATCAACGTCTCCATCGCGCCCGGCACCACCGAGCTCACCGGCACCGGCTGCACGCCCAACGGCCTGCACTGGACCTACGACAACTACGCGCTGGCCCGCGGCACCGTCACGGCCATGATGGCCGAGGGCAAGCGCAAATGGTATTTCCTCACCTCCGACTACGCCTTCGGCCATTCGCTGGAGGCCAATGG
>NZ_JBFUIP010000681.1:0-726 GCF_056401815.1 Aminobacter sp. P4_D5
AACGACGCCTATATCGAGGTGAACGCCGGCGCCGGCGGCACCGAGGCGCAGGACTGGGCCGAGATGCTCATGCGCATGTACATGCGCTGGGCCGAGCGGCGCGGCTACAAGGTCGTGCTCACCGAGCAGTCCGAGGGCGAGGAGGCGGGCATCAAGTCCGCGACGCTCCAGGTCACCGGCGACAACGCCTTCGGCTGGCTGAAGACCGAGACCGGCGTGCACCGGCTGGTGCGCATCAGCCCCTTCGGCGGCAACGACAAGCGCCAGACCAGCTTCGCCAGCGTCTATGTCTATCCCGTGATCGACGACAAGATCGAGATCGAGGTCAACCCGGCCGACATTAAGACCGACACCTTCCGCGCCTCCGGCGCCGGCGGCCAGCACGTGAACAAGACGGAATCGGGCGTGCGCTTCACGCATATCCCGACCGGCATCGTCGCCGCCTCCACCCAGGACCGCTCGCAGCACCGCAACCGCGTCATCGCGATGGATATGCTGAAGGCGCGCCTCTACGAGCTGGAGCTGCGCAAGCGCGAGGCCATCAGCGACGGGATCGAGGCCGGCAAGACCGATATTGGCTGGGGCCACCAGATCCGTAACTACGTGCTGCAGCCGTACCAGTTGGTGAAGGACCTCCGCAGCGGGCTGGAGAAGGGGAACCCGACCGCCGTGCTCGACGGCGATATCGACGACTTCATGGCGGCAGCGTTGGCCGCGCGCGTGGGG
>NZ_JBFUIP010000682.1:0-725 GCF_056401815.1 Aminobacter sp. P4_D5
ATCCACGTTCACCACGCGCCCGCCGGCCAGCCCGTCGGCGGGCTCGGAGCGCGGCACGTAGTCCGGGTTGCGGTCGTAGACGACGCGCTGGCCGGAGAGCCAGCGGTCCCGGTTGAAGCGGAAGGGGCCGGAGCCGATGGTCGTGCTGATCTGGCGCGAGGGGTCGGTCTGCGCGTCCTCCTCCCGCATGATCGCGGGGATCTGCCCGACGGCGGAGCCGAGCGCCTGGGTCACGAAGCCGTGCGGGCGGGACAGCCGCATCTCGAAGGTCCGGGCGTCGACCGGCTCCAGCGCGGCGACGCGGGCGCCGAGATGGCTGCCCACCACGTCGCGCGCCATCCAGCGGCGCAGGCTGGCGATCACATCGCGGGTCGTGACGGGCTGCCCGTCGTGGAAGCGCAGCCCCTCGCGCAGGGTGAAGCGCCAGACGAGGCCGTCTGGGCTGACGCTGTGCGCGCCGACCATCTGCGGCTGGGACTCAAGCTTGCTGTCCCACGCGAAGAGCGTCTCGTAGATCGCCAGCCCGTGCATGCGGGTGATGGTGACGGAGACGGAGACCGGGTCGAGCGTGCGGAGGTCGGCATGTGGCACGACACGCAGGATGCGGTTGGGCGGCGGGTTCGCGCCCTGGGCCAAGGCGCTCCCGGCGAGGACCGGCAGGGTCAGCAGCGCGGCGGCGATTGCGCGACGGGCGTGTTCGAGGGCCACAACAGGCGTCCTTCCGG
>NZ_JBFUIP010000683.1:0-724 GCF_056401815.1 Aminobacter sp. P4_D5
GCGCACGGCCGACGGGCGGATCCGCCATCTCGGCTATGTGCCGCGGCTCGACGTGGACATCCTGCTGCGCCATGCCAGGGCGCTGTGCTTCCCGTCCCTCTACGAGGGCTTCGGCCTCCCGGCGGTGGAGGCGATGCAGGTCGGCACCGCGGTGCTGACCTCCAATACCTCGAGCCTGCCGGAGGTGGTGGGCGATGCGGCCGTGACGGTGAACCCGACCGACACGCGCGCGCTGGCCGAGGCGCTGCGCGCGCTGGACGGTGATCCCGATCTGCGCGGCCGGCTGGAGGAGGCCGGCCCCCGCCGCGCCGCGATGTTCAACCCGGAGCGCTACGCCGAGCGGCTGGACGCCCTGTATCGGCGGCTCGGCATTCACCTGCCCGGAGCGGGCGGATGATCACGGCCGGCGAGCTGCTGCACGGGTCCGACGCCGATTTCGTGGTGAACGCCTATCTGGCCGCGCTGGGGCGCTGGCCGGACGAGGCAGGCTTCGAGCACCACCTGGCGTCGATCGCAGGCCGACCCGGACGCCGGCTGGAAACCCTTCAGCTGATCCATGGTTCCGAAGAGGGGCGGCTGAAGGAGCTGCCGCTCTCCCTGGACGCCGTGCCCGTGCCGCCGGAGCAGGCGCTATCGGCCCAGCTCCGCCTCCGCACGGACGCGCTGAGGGCCGAGATCGCGGCCTTGCGCGAAACGGCACCGACCGGCTCGGTCGTGCCGGCCC
>NZ_JBFUIP010000684.1:0-724 GCF_056401815.1 Aminobacter sp. P4_D5
GGACCGCATCTGGATGCCCGGCGCACCCGCCTACCCTGTCTCCACGCATGTCTTCCCCTGGCCTGCCGCCATTGGGTGGTCCGGGTGAWACCTAATGCATGGTCGGCTWGTCTGCCACATCGGGCGTAACCGCCGCGGCGGTTACGACACGGATCGGCCCTGAAAAATCGGGACATCCACCTGCCGCAGCTTCGCGACGATCTCCTCAGGCCTGTGCTTCTTCTGCGACATTCCAGCCGCCTCGTTCAGGCTCAAAAGCCTATCTCGGGGAAGACCGTTTTCATGAGGCAGACCAACCAGTCCCCATCGCGTGGCCGGCTGGCGAACCACATCAGCCCAGAATGCAGATCACCAGAAGGAACGCCTGCAGTGCCGCCATGATCGCCTGACGTGCCATCAACCGTCTGGCGCCGACGATACGCGCCGGTAGAGGCCGGCCCGCCTTCACCACCGGCATGATACCGAGGCCCACAAGTGCCGAATCGAGCCCGGCCAGGTCGCGCGGTGCTGTCGCCTCGGCGATCGACGCGAACAGCGCGGCATCGAACCCGACACGGATCGCGAGATAGATCTCGCACAAACCGGCCAGCAGGACTGCCAGCAGAATCCCTGAAAGCAGCGGCGTGAGGGCTCCTGCAAGCGCCGGCACCAGCACCAGGCCGGCCGCTGCGACGGTGGTGAAGCCGCGCGACAAGGCATCGAGCCGATCGCCCTGGGCGAGAAG
>NZ_JBFUIP010000685.1:0-723 GCF_056401815.1 Aminobacter sp. P4_D5
GGAGCTGAACGCGCTGCTGCTGGATCGCTGCGTCACACATGCCCGCGCGCACCGGCATCCCGAGTTGCGGGAGCAGACGGTCTGGGAGGTGTTCGAGGCGGAGCGGCCGAGCCTGGTGCCCTACGTCGGTCGGTTCGACGGGTTCCATGCGGTGCCGGCCTCGGTGTCGAAGACCTGCCTGGTCAGGTTCGACAACAACAAATACTCGGTGGCGGCGAGTGCCGTCGGTCGGCCGGTCGAGATCCGCGCCTATGCCGAGCGGATCGAGCTGCGCCAGGACGGGCGCGCGGTCGGCGAGCATCGGCGCTGCTTTGGCCGGGACCAGACGGTGTTCGACCCGTGGCACTACGTGCCGGTGCTGGCGCGCAAGCCTGGCGCCTGGCGGAACGGCGCGCCGTTCAAGGACTGGCTGTTGCCCGGCGCGCTGGAGCGGGTGCGCCGCAAGCTGGCCGGTGCCGGCGATGGCGACCGGCAGATGGTGGACATCCTCACCGCCGTGCTCAGCGACCGCCTGCCGGCAGTGGAGGCGGCCTGCGCCGAGGCGCTGCGCGAGGGTGTGCACTCCGCCGACGTGGTGCTGAACATCCTCGCCCGCCAGCGCGAGCCTCCGGCGCCAGTGTCGATCCCCACCCCCGTGGCGCTGCGGCTGCGGCACGAGCCGCTGGCCGATTGCGCCCGTTATGACAGCCTGAGGAGAAGCGTGTGATGGAGCGGTCCGAGATC
>NZ_JBFUIP010000686.1:0-723 GCF_056401815.1 Aminobacter sp. P4_D5
GGCCTTCCGGGCGCTGCCGTCCACCAGGGAGGATTCGGTGCGGAACAGCTCCGAGGGATCGAGCACCGGCAGGACGTGGTTCAGCGTCCATTCGTAGCCGGGCTTGCCGATGAGGATCTCGTCCGACATCAGCGCCGCGGCGCCGGCCGTGCCCTTCACCTCCTTGAGCCGGGCGTAGAACAGGTTGMGCGCCGCCAGCGCGCAGATCTCCTCCGCGCGCTTCGCGTCCTGGCAGACAGTCTCCACGACGATGCCGAGCTCGTGCGGGTGCGCCGGCGGCGTCGGCTCCAGTGCGCCCATCACGCCGTCGCGGCCATAGGCATGGTAATGCACGGTCCAGCCGGATGTTTCCGGCGTGCCGAAGCGCTCGGCGAGCCGGGCGCGCGCCCAGTCCATGGCCTTGTCGATGTTCTCGATGGTGTCGGGGTCGCGGTTGCCCACGATGGCGAGCCGGCGCTCGCCGACCTTGCCGGCGCCCTCCAGCTTCACCATGACCGGCTCGGACGGAACGAAGCGGGCGCCCGTGGCACGCGCCGTCGTCTCGTCCCAGGTCTCGTAGCGGACATCGGTCATGTCGACATGGCCGGAGGCGACATATTCGCGGAAGGGATCGCGGCGCTCGTACATCGCGTGGCTGGCCAACGAGGCGGGGGTGCAGCGCTGACCGGGATGCATCGCGGTCACGCGGATGTCGTCCTCGGAGATGCGGCCCAGGATGCTCTC
>NZ_JBFUIP010000687.1:0-723 GCF_056401815.1 Aminobacter sp. P4_D5
CTGGCGAAGAGCGTCACCTCATGGCCCTGCCGGACCAGCTCGTCGGTGAGATAGGCGACGATACGCTCGGTCCCGCCATAGAGCTTGGGGGGACAGGCTTCGGCGAGCGGGGCGATCTGCGCAATCTTCATGGGGGGGCTCCGGGCGGCACGGGGGATGTAGCCCAGAAGAACGCGCGAGAAACCTATTCGGTGGCAGGCATTTCGCTGAAACTCAGTCCACTCAGGACAAAGCGCCGATCAGCACCAGGACCACGCCGCAGACGAGGGTCAGCGCACCGATCACATCCTTGGTCTTCAGCCGCTCGCCCAGGAAGAAGCGGCTGAACAGCAGCGTGAAGATGATCTCCACCTGCCCCACGGCGCGCACCAGCGCGACCGGCGCCAGCGAGAAGCCGACAAACCAGCAGCTCGACCCGAAGGCCGAGAGCGCCCCCACCTGCGCGGAGCTGCGCCAGCTGCGGAAGACCGCGACGAACTGCTTCGGCTCGGTGATGACGAGCCAGCCGCCCTGCAGCACGGTCTGGATCGTGTTTGTGACCACGACCGAGAACAATGCCTTCAGGATCGCATCCTCGCCCGGCAGCTCGAGATTGGCCTTGCGCACGAAGATCGAGGTGAAGGCGAAGAAGGCGCCCGCGCCGATGCCGCACAGTGCCGCCGGCTGGAAGGTGGCGCGCAGGATGTCCCGGCCGCCCAGACCGCGCCCTGCCAAGGTCAGGTA
>NZ_JBFUIP010000688.1:0-722 GCF_056401815.1 Aminobacter sp. P4_D5
CCGAACCTCGTCGCCGCCGTCAGCGAGGCGCGCCAGTGGCAGCGCCTGATGGAGATGGGCGCGATCGGCGGCTTCTCGGACGCCGATGGCAACGAGGGCGTGAACCGGGCCTGCCTGACGGATCTCGACCGCAAGGCGCGGCGGCTGCTGATCTCCTGGGCCGAGGCGATCGGCCTCGCCGCCAGCACCGATGTGTTGGGAAACCTCTTCCTGCGGCACGAGGGCAGCGACCCGACGCTCGCGCCCGTCGTGACCGGGAGCCACATGGACAGCCAGCCCGCAGGCGGCCGCTTCGATGGGATCTGGGGCGTRCTCGCCGGTTTCGAGGCGGTGCAGGCGTTGCGCGAGGCGGGCGTCGCAACGCGCCGCTCCATCGAGGTCGTCGCCTGGACCAACGAGGAAGGTGGCCGTTACGCGCCGGGCTGCATGGGCAGCATGGCCTATGCTGGCTACCGCCCTTCCACGACCTGGGACGCCGTGACCGACAAGGACGGCATCCGCTTTGGCGACGCACTGAGGGAGCATCTGGAAAGCGAGGCCGATATCCCCCGCCGCCCGCTCGGCGTGGTCGAGGGCGCCGCGCCCTTCGCCTATGTCGAAGCACATATCGAGCAGGGCCCGCGCCTCGAGGCCGAGGAGTACGACATCGGCGCCGTCGCGGGCATCCAGGGCAGCCGATGGTTCCTCGTGGA
This sequence comes from Aminobacter sp. P4_D5, assembly GCF_056401815.1. Lineage (NCBI taxonomy): Bacteria > Pseudomonadati > Pseudomonadota > Alphaproteobacteria > Hyphomicrobiales > Phyllobacteriaceae > Aminobacter > Aminobacter sp. P4_D5. The sequence continues at coordinate 693 of NZ_JBFUIP010000688.1, forward strand.
GATCAACGGCAAGTCCGACCATGCCGGCAC
>NZ_JBFUIP010000689.1:0-722 GCF_056401815.1 Aminobacter sp. P4_D5
GCATGAAGGCAGCGAGGTCTGCACGATGGTGGGCAACAGCCTGCGGCTGCAGGGAGTGCTGCAGGGAGACCTGCTGATCCCTGACCGGGGCGACGCGCCCTCTCGTTATGGGTGCGTGGCGATGTTCATCGCCACGGATGTCGTCAACTTCGAGGACTAGGTCTTCCTCGCCGCCGGCGMAGTCGTGCCCGGGCGGGAGGGGCGCCCCCTGCTGCGCGTCGGGCGAGAGCGCCGATACTCGATGGAGACCGGCGAGGATTGCTATGCCGCTCCAGTCCTCGGCTACATCCCGGTGCGGGGCGGCGTGGCGCGGCTGGACCTGGCCCGCGTCCTGCCGCAGGACGGCGAGGCGGCCCAGGAGCCGGTCGTGGCGGTGCTCGTGCCGGAGAGCGAGATCCCCTTCTGATCTGAGGTGATGCGTGGACGGCGAGATCCGGGATTCTCCGCCGGCCGAGCTCCTCTCCCCCACCCTGATGCCGACAGGCTTTACGCCACCCACCCTGGCGGYCGTGATGGCGGCCGCTCGTGCGGCGCGGGTGATGGGCGGGGACCCTGCTCGCGCCGCGCGTGAAGCGGCCTGGGGCCAGCAYCCGGCSCTSCCGGCSGCGCTGATCGGAGAGGCKGTCGAGCATGTGCTGGCGCGGGCCTGAGGTGTGCAGTGGCGGCGAACATRCGCGRGCCGAAGCCGGTCGATCCGCTTTACTGGCGGATCAACTATCGCC
>NZ_JBFUIP010000690.1:0-722 GCF_056401815.1 Aminobacter sp. P4_D5
GAGTCGCTCCGTCAACAGCCAGCCGCCCGGCGATGCAGCTTTCCCCGCATGCGTGGCCGTCAGGCTGCTTCGGCTCAGGCGCCCAGGAGCACGCCTTGCAAGGCCTCCTCCACGGGCGCGAAGCCGCGGCGATGGTGCGGGCAGGCCCCGTGCTCCTGCAGCGCCGTCCGATGGCGCTGCGTCGCATAGCCGAAATGCTGGCCGAAGCCGTAGGCCGGCCAGCGCTGGCAGAGCTTCCGCATCCCCGCGTCGCGCACCGTCTTGGCCAGGATGGAGGCCGCCGCGATCGAGAGGCTCAACCCGTCGCCGCCGATCACGCATTCCACCCGGCAGGGCATGGGCGGCGGCCGGTTGCCGTCCACCAGCACGATCTCGGGCGCAACGGCGAGGCGCGTCACGGCCCGGCGCATGGCAAGCAGCGTGGCCTGGAGGATGTTGATGCGGCCGATCTCGGCGGTGGAGGCGGCGCCGACCGCCATGACCAGCCAGCCCTTGCCGGCGGCCTCGCGCAGGCCGAGCGCCGCCTCCAGCCGCTGCGGCTCGGTCAGGCGCTTGGAATCATCGAGGAGCTTCGCGAGCCTGCGGGGACAAGGCCGGAGGAACAGGACGGCCGCGGCCATCACCGGCCCGGCCAGCGGTCCGCGGCCGGCCTCGTCCACCCCCGCGACGAGGCCCCCCAACGAGGCTTCCAGGCTGAAATCCGGCATGGCGCGATTTAGCCC
>NZ_JBFUIP010000691.1:0-722 GCF_056401815.1 Aminobacter sp. P4_D5
GCCAACACCATGGCCTGCATCTCCGAGGTGATCGGCCTCGCGCTGCCCTATTCGGCCGGCGCGCCGGCGCCCGACACCGAGCGCGACGAATACGCCTACCGCAGCGGCTTCGCGGTGGTGGAGCTCATCAAGAGCCAGCTCCGCCCGCGCGACATCGTCACGCGCAAGGCGCTGGAGAATGCCGCGGCCATCGTCGGCGCGACAGGTGGCTCCACCAATGCCGGGCTGCACCTGCCCGCCCTCGCCAACGAGGTCGGCATCGACTTCCCGCTGGAGGAGGTCGCGGCGATCATGCGGAAGACCCCGCATATCGCCGACCTCAAGCCGGGCGGAAAATACGTGGCGCTGGACGTGCATCGTGTCGGCGGTGTGCCGGTGATCATCAAGGCGCTGCTCGACGGCGGCCTGCTGCACGGCGACTGCATGACCGTGACAGGCAAGACGCTGGCGGAGAACCATCGCGACGTGGTCTTTCCGAAGGACCAGGATGTCGTGCATCCCGTGTCCAACCCCATCTCGCCGATCGGCGGCGTGGTCGCGCTGAAGGGCAACCTCGCCGAGGAGGGGGCCATCGTGAAGATCGCCGGTATGGAGAAGCTGCGCTTCGAGGGCACGGCGCTCTGCTTTGACTGCGAGGAGGACGCCTTCGCCGCCGTCGAGGCGCGGGCCTACAAGCCCGGCGACGTGATCGTGATCCGCTACGAGGGCCCCAAGGGCGGCCC
>NZ_JBFUIP010000692.1:0-721 GCF_056401815.1 Aminobacter sp. P4_D5
GAAGGGGAAGCGGCCCACCTTCACCTCATGGCCCAGTTCCTTGGCGCCGGCCTCCGTCAGCCCGACCGAAGCTACCTGTGGGCGGCAATAGGTGCAGCCGGGGATATTCGTGTTCTCGAAAGGATGCGGATCGAGACCGGCGATAAACTCCACGCAGGTGATGGCCTCGTGGCTGGCCTTGTGGGCCAGCCAGGGCGGCCCGGCCAGGTCGCCGATGGCATAGACGTTCGGCTCGCCGGTGCGGCCATAGCCGTCCACCACGACATGCGTGCGGTCGACCTTGATCTTGGTGCCCTCAAGCCCGACGCCCTCGACATTGCCGACGATGCCCACGGCCAGGATCAGTTTGTCGGCCTCGATCTCCTGCGTCTTGCCGCCGATCTCGACCGTCGCGGTGACGGTGGAGGCGCCCTTCTTTACGGATTTCACGGAGGCGCTGAGGAGCACCTTCATGCCCTGCTTCTCGAAGGACTTCTTGACGAAGGCCGATACCTCGGCATCCTCGACCGGCACCACGCGATCCAGGGCCTCGATGATGGTCACCTCGCTGCCGAGGTCGCGGAAGAAGCTGGCGAACTCCACGCCGATCGCGCCCGAGCCGATGACGATCAGCCGCTTCGGCACGCTGTCCGGCACCAGCGCCTCGCGATAGGTCCAGATCAGCTTGCCGTCCGGCTCCATGCCCGGCAGCACGCGGGCGCGGGCGCCGGTGGCCAGGATG
>NZ_JBFUIP010000693.1:0-721 GCF_056401815.1 Aminobacter sp. P4_D5
CTGCAATACTACCTCTGGCATGGCGACGTGACGGGGCGGCTCATGGCGCGCGAGGCGCTGATGGCGGCCGACCGAGGCGTGCGGGTCCGCATCCTGATCGACGATCTCTACGGCATCGGGCGCGAGCGGGACATCGCATCGCTCAGCGGCCATCCGCGCATCTCGCTGCGCTGGTTCAACACCTCGCACTGGGGCCATTGGGGCTGGCTCGGGCTGCTGCTGGAATTCGCCTTCGGCAGCTGGCATCTCAACCGGCGCATGCACAACAAGGCCTGGATCGCCGATGGCGAGACCGTGATCTGCGGCGGCCGCAATATCGGCGACCGCTATTTCGACGCGCCGGCCGACTTCAACTTCCGCGACCTCGATGTCTCGGTCCGGGGCCCGGCGGCCGAGGAGGCGACGGCCCTCTTCGAATCCTACTGGCGCAACCCCCTGGCCCGCCCGCTGCGGCGCCTGCCCCGCATGCGCACCCGCAAGTCGGCGCTGAAGCGCCTGCGCCGCAAACTGGAGGCCGTCGCGGCCTCGCCGGAGGGGCTGGAGGTGCTGGAGGGCGTGCGCAACGTCGGGCCCCCAATCGGCATCGAGATCGCCAATGACGCCATCCGCATCCTCGCCGACCCGCCCGGGAAGGAGCGGGGAGGCGAGGCCAGCGTCATCGCCCCCGTGGTGCACGACCTGCTGGCCTCGGCGCGGCGCGAGGCGCTGCTCATCTCGCCGT
>NZ_JBFUIP010000694.1:0-721 GCF_056401815.1 Aminobacter sp. P4_D5
GCCTGATGGCGACCGGCATGGCCGCGGTCCATTCCGCGCTGCTGTCCCATCTCAAGACCGGCGACCGCCTGGTCGCCTCCCGCGCCCTCTTCGGCTCCTGCCACTGGATCGTGAGCACGCTGCTGCCGCGCTACGGCATCGAGGCCGAGTTCGTCGACGGCTCCGACCTCGACCAGTGGAAGAAGGCGCTCAGCAAGCCGGCCGCGATGGTGCTGCTGGAGACGCCGTCCAACCCCATGCTGGAGCTGGTGGACCTCCCGGCCGTCGCCAAGCTGGCGCACGCCGCCGGCGCGCTGGTCGTGGTGGACAACGTCTTCGCCACGCCGCTGCTGCAGCGCCCGCTGGAGCAGGGCGCCGACATCGTCGTCTACTCCACCACCAAGCACATGGACGGCCAGGGCCGCACGCTCGGCGGCGCCGTGCTCGGCCCGAAGAAGTGGGTGGAGGAGACGCTGATGCCCTTCATCCGCAACACCGGCCCCGCCATGTCGCCCTTCACCGCCTGGGTGGTTCTGAAGGGGCTCGAGACGCTGAAGCTGCGCGTCGACCAGATGTGCCGCAACGCGGCCGCCATCGCCGACTTCCTCTCGGAGCGAGCCGAGATCGCGAAGGTGCTCTATCCCTTCCGCCCCGACCATCCGCAGCATGCGCTGGCGGTGAAGCAGATGTCGGGCGGCGGCACGCTGGTGACCTTCGACATCCGGGGCGGCAAGGAGGAAAC
>NZ_JBFUIP010000695.1:0-720 GCF_056401815.1 Aminobacter sp. P4_D5
AGGCAGGGCCGCAGGGCATCACGGTGAATGCCGTGGCGCCGGGCTTCACGCGCAAGGATCCGGGCGCGCATGCCGCCTACAATGAGGAGCAATGGAAGCAGGTGGTGGCGAACATCCCGCTCGGCCGCCTCGGCACGCCGGACGACGTGGCCGCGATGGTTGCCTTCCTGGCTTCGCCAGCGGCGGACTACGTGACCGGCCAGGTGATTCACGTGAATGGCGGGCTGGTGGGTTAACTTCGGACCTTGCGGTAGCTGTCCTTCTTCGCGATCAGCCCGTCGCGAAGGATGAAAAGATCGACGCCGCGCACCTCGGTGCGCTCCCCGTAAAGATCGGTGCCCCGAAACGTCCACTCGCTGAAGCCGCGGCCATCGGCGACGACATGCACGGCGTCGCTCCAGCTTGCATCCGGCCAGTTTCGCCAAGCCCAGCCGAGCGTCTCGCGCAATGCGGCCTTGCCTTGCGACCTCGCACCGAAGACCTCGGGCCCGGCCGCCATGTCGAAGACGCAGTCTTCGGTGACGAGCGCGAGCAGCGCCTCGATGTCGTGGCGGTTGTAGGCCTCGGCGAAGGCCTCGAGCAGGGCGAGGCTCATTGGCCGGTCCAGCGCCGCAGCGCGTCGCGCATCGCCCCTTGGACGGTCAGGCCGATATCGGTCGGCGCCTCCGCCGGATACCAGTGGTCGCGGCCGGCGACGATGTGGCGCGCAGCGTCCACGCC
>NZ_JBFUIP010000696.1:0-719 GCF_056401815.1 Aminobacter sp. P4_D5
GGACCACGCTTTCGCGCGCATGGGCGGCCATGCCTGGGACGGCCGGGCGGCGGCCATCGCCAACGGCCGGACAGCGGAGTTTCTTGTGAAATACCTGGGCTGATCCCTCGTCACACTTCGTCGCGTGCGGCGGGGCCGACGGTGATAGAATGGCGCTATGACGCCGTTCGCCGCCCATGCTGCGATCCGCTTCGGCCTCGGGGCTCGTCCCGAGGCCCCGGTCCCGGCTGACCCGCAGCCCTGGCTCGCCGCGCAGATCCGCCCGCTGCCCGAGGCGCCTGGCCCCAGCCTGGCCGATGCCTCCGCGGCCCGGCGCGAGCGCCGCGCCGACCCCATGAGCCAGGCCATCGGCGAGATCTTCCGGACGGAAGCCCTGGCCTGGTCCACGCGGATGGTCACTACGGAGGCGCCTTTCGCCGAGCGCTGGGCGAATTTCTGGACCAACCACCTCACCACCAGCCGTCGCGCCGGCCAGACCACGACGGTGCTCGGCCACTACCAGCGCGCCGCGATCCGCGCCCATGCCTTCGGGCGCTTCGAGGAGATGATGCTCGCCGCCTACCGGCATCCGGCGATGCTCTTCTATCTCGACCAGGGCAATTCGATCGGCCCCGGAAGCCCCGCGGGACAGCGGCGCAACGCCGGCCTCAACGAAAACCTCGCCCGCGAGTGCATGGAACTGCACAGCATCACCCCCGCGGCGGGCTACAGCCAGGAGG
>NZ_JBFUIP010000697.1:0-719 GCF_056401815.1 Aminobacter sp. P4_D5
CCTTCGGCCTGGCACTCGTGCTCACGGAGGCGATCCGGCTGATCTGGGGCGCGGATGCGCGACAGGCGGAATTGCCGGATTCCCTCTCCGGCATCGTCTTCGTGATGGATGAGCCCTTCCCCATCTACCGGCTGCTGCTGATCGGCTCCGGCCTGGCCTGCGCGCTGCTGTGCTGGGCGGGTCTGCAACGCACGCGCCTCGGCCTGCTGCTGCGCGCGGCATCGCAGAATCCGACGATGACCGCCGCGCTCGGCAATGACGTCGGCCGCGTGCGCGCCGCCGTCTTCGCCATGGCCTGCGCGCTGGCGGCGCTGGGCGGCGCGCTCGCCGCACCGCTGCTCAGCGCCTCGCTCGGCCTCGGCTCCAACGTGATCATCGATGCCTTCGTGATCGTGATGATCGGCGGTATGGGCAGCTTCATCGGTACGGCTGCAGGCAGCCTGCTGGTCGGCTTCGCGCAGACCTTCGGCAACTACTACGTGCCGGAGCTGGCGCTCGGCATGACCTACGCGCTGATGATCGCCGTGCTGGTCATGCGCCCCGGCGGATTGTTCGGGCGCGCGGAATGAGGCCGGCCGATCCCCGCTGGGTACTGCTGCTGATCGCGCTCGCGGGCGTGCTGGGATTTTTCCTCCCTGGCTACGCCACGACGCTGCTGACCGAAGCGCTGATCCTCGCCCTCTTCGCGCTAAGCCTCGACCTGCTGGTCGGCCATGCGC
>NZ_JBFUIP010000698.1:0-719 GCF_056401815.1 Aminobacter sp. P4_D5
CGTCCAGAGCGCGGTGGCATGCGCGCAGCCCATCGCGATCCAGACGAGGTAGAAGACCCAGAGGCGGTCCACCATCGCCCAGCCGACCAATACTCCGACGCCCAGCAGCGCGCCCAGGGTAAGCGGCATGCGGCCGCCCTTCCGGTCCACCCACCGCCCGACGGGGATGCCAAGCATGCCCGAGACCAGGAGGCCGAGGGTCAGCGCGCCGTTCAGCTCGCCCCGGCTCCAGCCGAGATCCGCCTCCATCGGCTGCAGCACGAGGCTGAAGGGGAGGAACAGCGTGCCCCAGCCGATGAACTGGGTCAGGCCGGTGCCCCAGATCAGGCGGCGGTCAGAGGTGGGATTCACGATGGGATGAAGATGCCCCGATCAGCGTGGAAGCGCGAGAAGTCGTCCGGACTCATTCTCACGTCGCGCCTTGTCGCGTCGCTGTGGCCCGAGGGGTTGTGGAAGCGCAGCCGCCCCTCGCTGTCCTGGCCAAAGACGAGGACCAGGTGCCCGCCCTTGTGCGGGGGATCCAGCTCCGGCGTGCGGATGCGCGGATGGACCGAGGCGACGTAGAGTTCGCCAGCCGCCAGCTCCGGGCGCGGCTCGTCCAGCACAATGCGGGCCGCGATGCCGCGGGCGTTCAGCCATTGCACGGCGCCGGCGTAGACCAGCCCCTTGATGTCGTCGCCGCCCTGGTCGATGTAGCCGCCGAGCGCCTGCACCTCGCG
>NZ_JBFUIP010000699.1:0-719 GCF_056401815.1 Aminobacter sp. P4_D5
GTCCTCGCATGTCCAGGGCGCACCGCTATACCGCAGCCTGCCCCTCGACCCGATCCGAGATCTCTCGCCGATCGCGCTGGTGGCCTATTACGGTGTTGTGCTAGTCTTACACCCTTCGGTACCGGCGCGCGATTTCACGGAGTTCGAGGCGCTGTTGCGCGCCCGCCCCGGGCAGGCTTCAGAGCCATTTTGCCAGGACGTCCTGCAGCATCGCCCGATCCAACGAGAGGTCCGACACAAGCTTCTTCAGCTTGCCGTTCTCCTCCTCGAGTTGCTCCAGTCGTCGCATCCCCGATAGCATCGGTCCGTCCTCCTTCTTATGCCAGTTGTAGAACGTCGTCTCCGAGATGTCCGCCTTGCGGCAAACCTCTCTAATCGCGGTTCCTTCCTCCGCCTTGGCGCCGCACGAACGCAATCTGCGCATCCGTGAACTTCGACTTCTTCATCCTCGTCCCTCCGTCGCCCGGTCCAACCCCAAACTGGAACTCTCCAGCTCAGGACCATCCTGGAAACGGGAAGCAGGTCAGGCTTGTCTGCCACGTCCGTTGTGACCGATTTGGGGTGCTGGCCTGTGTCGGCGCCCGACCCCGCCTGTTGCATGTGACGCGGCGATGATGCGTTGACCCGCATCTGGAATGGGCTAGCCTTCCACCGACTGGAGACATGATGCAGCCGGGCCATCTAATCGATCATCACGCGCATGTCGCACCGCGCGAAGC
>NZ_JBFUIP010000700.1:0-718 GCF_056401815.1 Aminobacter sp. P4_D5
TCGACGAAGCGGTCGGGGTCCAGGGCATCGACCTCGATGTCGATGGAATCGATGCCGGCGAAGCGCTTGAAGAGGACGGCCTTGCCCTCCATCACCGGCTTGGAGGCCAGCGGGCCGATATTGCCGAGGCCCAGCACCGCCGTGCCGTTGGTGATGACGGCGACCATGTTGCCGCGGGTCGTGTAGTCCCAGGCCTTGTCGGGGTCGGCCGCGATCTCCTCGCAGGCGGCGGCGACACCGGGGGAATAGGCCAGCGCCAGGTCGCGCTGGGAGGCCATGCGCTTGGTGGGCTCGATGGTGAGCTTCCCGGGCCGCGGCTGGCGGTGGTMGTCGAGCGCGGCGCGGCGGAAATCGTCATCCATAGTCACATGCCCTCCAGGACCGCGAAAATGCGCGCTGGGCGGCGGGGGGGCAACCTGGGGCCGCGCCGCGATTCTGTCCGAAGCGCAGGGAATGCGGAGGACGCGGAGCTATTCGTCCGCGTCCAGCACGTCGATCACGACCCGGTTCCCGTCCATGCGATAGACGCGGAGCCGCGTGCCGGAGCTGATCGCGATCAGCAGGCCACTTCCTTCCTCGTCCTGCTGGATGCCCAGGACATTGCGGGGTATGGCGAGCCGTTCGACCGAAGGCAGGCAACCGGCGCCAGGGAAGCGAAGCAGCCCGCCCTCCTCCGTCTGCTGGAAATCGAAGAGCATCGGCATGACCCAGTCGAAGA
>NZ_JBFUIP010000701.1:0-718 GCF_056401815.1 Aminobacter sp. P4_D5
ATGCCGGCCAAAGCCAGCGCGCGCTGCGCCTCGGCCAATCCCGGCCAGATGAGCGCCTGGGCCTCGCGATTCCCGTCGAGCGTGTTGGTGAAGTGGCTGCCGCGGATGATCGCGCCGGCGGAGGAGAATCCCGCCACGACATGCGCAGCCTTGGCCTTCAGGTGCTCCAGCACCACCGGATTCTTCTTCTGCGGCATGATGGAAGAGGTGCCGCAGACGGAATCCGGGAATTCGACGGACGAGAACTCATGCGTGACGAAGACGTGCATGTCCTCGGCGAAGCGGCTGAGGGTGAGGCTCATCTGCGCCGCGCCGGCAATGAGCTCCACGGAGAAGTCGCGGCTCGCCACACAGTCGAGCCCGTGCTCCAGAATGCCGTCGAAGCCCAGCAGCTCCGCCACCATCGCGCGGTCGATCGGGAAGGTGGTGGTGGCGAGCGCGGCGGCGCCCATCGGCGAGAGGTTCAGCCGCTTCCAGAGATCCAGCAGCCGCTCCGCGTCGCGCTCCAGCGCGGAGGCGAGGCCCGTCAGGTAGAAGCCGAAGGTGATGGGCTGCGCCGGCTGGAGATGCGTGTAGCCGGGCATCACGACATCGGAGAACTCTTCGCCGCGGGTGATCAGCGTGCGGCGCAGTTTCGCCGCGGCGTCGAGCAGATCCAGCAGGATCTCGCGGGCGCGGAGACGGTCCAGCGCGGCCGAGAGGTCGTTGCGGCTGCGGG
>NZ_JBFUIP010000702.1:0-717 GCF_056401815.1 Aminobacter sp. P4_D5
GAAGCGGAGGGCAGCCGCGGTGGATGCCGCGGCCGCGGCCTATACGCTGCAGGCAGCGCTGGATGCGACGGCCCGCCTCAGTTCGTGACCGGCATCAGGAAGGCCACGAAGCGGGCGGTGACCTTGCCCGCCGCGTTCTTCGCGTCCAGCGCAAAGCTCTGCTCGCGGACGGTATGCGACTGGTTGCCTCCAAGCAGCGTCAGCTTCCCACCTCCCTCCGGGATCGCCGCGACGAAGCCCACATGGCCTGGCCCGGTCTTCCAGGCCGGGTCGTCGAAGGGGGCGCGGCGCAGCACGGCGATGGCGCCCACGACCGGCTTCTCCAACGGGATGAACTGCTTCTTGCTGTTCCAGAAGAAGGAGCGCGCACCGGGATGCTCGGTGCCGACATGCCCGCTCATCACCAGGCAGTAGTTCACGAAGGCCGCGCACCAGTCCGTCTCGTCATCGACCACCTCGCGCCAGAAGGCGCCGCGCCGAAAGTAGTCGAGGATGCGCGGATTGGCTGACGCGCCCGGCCATTCGGATCGCTCGTGCTCGGGCAGCGCCGCCTCCTGGCGGGCGACGGCCATCCATTCGTCCGAACCGCGCGACACGATGCCGGCAGGCACCTCCTGGGCAGGTGAACCGTTGCCGGCGAGGGCCAGGCTGGAGGCCGGGCGGTTCTCCCGCACGCTGCCTTCCTTCCAGCCCTCGATCTTCTGGATGACCTTCGCC
>NZ_JBFUIP010000703.1:0-716 GCF_056401815.1 Aminobacter sp. P4_D5
CAAGAAGTGACGACCGGTCGGTCCCCCTTCAGATCCGCGTCCCGCCCACCGTCAGCCCCGTCATCTTCAGCGTCGGCTGCCCCACGCCCACCGGCACGCCCTGCCCGTTCTTCCCGCAGGTCCCGATGCCKGGGTCCATCGCGCTGTCGTTGCCGATCATCGACACCTTCGTCATCGCGTCCGGCCCGTTGCCGATGAGCGTAGCGCCCTTCACCGGCGCGCCGATCTTCCCATCCTCGATGATGTAGGCCTCGCTCATCGAGAACACGAATTTCCCCGACGTGATGTCAACCTGCCCGCCGCCGAAGTTCACGGCATAGATGCCCTTCTTGACGCTGCCGATGATTTCCTCCGGCGAGGCGTCTCCGCCCAGCATGATCGTGTTGGTCATCCGCGGCATGGGGCTGTGCGCGTAGCTCTGCCGACGCCCGTTGCCCGTTGGCTGCACGCCCATGAGCCGGGCGTTCTGCCGGTCCTGGATGAAGCCGCGGAGGATGCCGTCCTCGATCATCACCGTGCGCCCGGAGGGCGTGCCCTCATCATCCACGGTCAGGCTGCCGCGGCGGTCGGCGATCGTGCCGTCATCCACCACCGTCACGCCGGGTGCTGCGATCCGCCGACCGAGCAGCCCCGCGAAGGCCGAGGTCTTCTTGCGGTTGAAGTCACCCTCCAGCCCGTGCCCGATCGCCTCGTGCAGCAGGATGCCGGGCCAGCCC
>NZ_JBFUIP010000704.1:0-716 GCF_056401815.1 Aminobacter sp. P4_D5
ATGCGGCGCCCCTGCACGACATCGGCAAGATCGGCATCGAGGACCGCATCCTTCGCAAGCCCGGCAAGCTCGACCTTCGGGAGCGGGCSGCSATGGAGCGTCACGCCGAGATCGGCGCGGAGATCCTGGARGGGAGCARSKCACCGCTYCTGCARCTCGCGGCYGTCATCGCCCGCTTYCATCACGAGCGCTGGGATGGCACCGGGTATCCCATGCGGCTGAAGGGGGAGGAGATCCCGCTGCCCAGCCGTATCATCGCCCTTGCGGATGTGTTCGACGCGCTGATGTCCGAGCGCCCCTACAAAAGCGCCTGGAGCACGGAGGCGATTGCAAGGTTCCTTCCGGCGGAGGCTGGCAAGCATTTCGATCCGCAGCTTGTCGCGGCGATGATGGGCAGGTTCGATGAGATCGTCACGCTCTGGCGCCAGTTTGAGCCGGCGCCGACCGTTCGTGGAAGGATCGGCGCCCACAGGCCCACCCCACTGTCCCGTCAGCATGTCGCCTGCTTTACCGGCAAGGCTATGACCTCGGCGCCACCTCGAACGGTGCGAGCAACCTCACTGGAAAGCTTCTCCACGGCCTAGCGTGCCTCATCCTCGAAGCGATGCGTCTCGTAGGCCGCTGCGCCATCGCTGGGCCGAGCATGTGCCGCGACGTCCAAGCGCTCCGCAGCGCCTGCGGCCCGCGGTCGTCGTCGATAAGCGAAAGGGTAGCGA
>NZ_JBFUIP010000705.1:0-716 GCF_056401815.1 Aminobacter sp. P4_D5
CGCCTGCGCCTCGAGGTCGGCGCGGGCGCTGGCCACCTGGGCGTCGGTATAGGGCACGCCGAGGCTGCGCAGCGTCGCCAACCGCTGACCGATGTTCGCGTAGCTCAGCGGACGGTCGAGGAAGGCGTAGTCCGGCATCACGCTCTCGGGCACCAGTTGGCGCGGATGGCGCAGGTGCAGCACGTGCCACTCGTCCGAATAGCGGCCGCCGACACGCGCCAGGTCAGGCCCCGTGCGCTTGCTGCCCCATTGGAAGGGCCGGTCGTACATGCTCTCGGCCGCGAGGCTGTAGTGGCCGTAGCGCTCCCGCTCGTCGCGGAAGGGCCGCACCATCTGGCTGTGGCAGGTGTAGCAGCCCTCGCGGACGTAGATGTCGCGTCCCGCGAGCTCCAGCGGCGTGTAGGGGCGGATGCCGCCGACGCGCTCGATCGTGCTCTCGATGGTGAAGAGCGGGATCACCTGGACCAGGCCGCCGATCGCGACGGTGATCAGCGTCAGCACGCCGAGCAGGATCAGGTTCCGCTCGACCCGGCCGTGGTTGAAAAGGTTTCCGAACATGGGGTGCGGCTCCTCAGGCGGCCACGGGCGCGGCGGCCGGAAGGACGCCGTGCGGCACCTCCAGGGGAGCCCGCACGCTGCGGTAGAGATTGTAGGCCATCAGCAGGGCGCCGCTGAGGTAGAGCACGCCGCCCATCGCGCGGATCACGTAGTAGGGG
>NZ_JBFUIP010000706.1:0-716 GCF_056401815.1 Aminobacter sp. P4_D5
GCTGGGCATCCGCGGGCGCTTCCCGCCCGATGGTTCCATCGCGCTCGGCACCGGCGAGGTGACGCTGATCGACCTGGCCGCCGCCTATGCCGCCATCGCCAATGGCGGGCGCCGCGTGACGCCCTACGGCATGGGCCGCGTGGAGGCCGAGGGCCGCGTGGTGGGCGCGCCCCGGGCGGAGGCGCCGCAGGTCATCACCAGCTCCAATGCCGAGCAGATGCGCCAGATGATGTCCGCCGTGACGCGCTACGGCACAGGCCGCCAGGCGGCGGTGCCGGGACTGGCGACCGGCGGCAAGACGGGCACCACCCAGGATTTCCGCGACGCTTGGTTCCTAGGCTTCGTGCAGCTTCCTTCCGGGCCTGTCGTGATCGGGGTATGGCTCGGCAATGACAACAATGTCGGCATGGACGAGATCTCCGGCGGGTCGTTGCCGGCCCGGTTGTTCCGGGAGATCGTCGAGGCGGCTCGGGCACCGTAAGGCATGACGCTGCGCTGGGACGTGCTGCTGGCCATCCTGGGGATGGCGCTGTCGACCTACCTGCTGCGGGCCGGCGGCTATGCGCTGCTGCGGGCCTTCCGGCCGACGCCCTTCGTGACCGCGATGCTGAGCCATATGCCCGGCTGCATCTTCGTGGCCTTCGTGGTCCCGGCGCTGATCATCGGCGGGCCGGTGCAGATGCTGGCGGCGGCGGGCGTGGTGGGGGTGATGATCG
>NZ_JBFUIP010000707.1:0-715 GCF_056401815.1 Aminobacter sp. P4_D5
CCGCCGTGCCGCTCGACGATGCGAAGACCTACGAGATGCTCGCCCGCGGCGACGCAGCCGGCGTGTTCCAGTTCGAAGGCCAGGGCATGCGGGACTGCCTGCGCTCCATGCGTCCCGACCGCTTCGAGGACCTGATCGCCGCCGTCTCGCTCTACCGTCCGGGCCCGATGGAGAACATCCCCGCCTATTGCCAGCGCAAGCACGGCGAGAAGTGGAACTCCCCGCACCCCTGCATCCACGAGATCCTGGCCGAGACCTACGGCATCATGGTCTATCAGGAGCAGGTGATGCAGATCTCGCAGGTGATGGCGGGCTACTCGCTCGGCGGCGCCGACCTGCTGCGCCGCGCCATGGGCAAGAAGAACATGGCCGAGATGGCGCAGCAGCGCGCGATCTTCTGCGAGGGCGCGGCGAAGAACGGCGTGCCCGAGGCCACGGCCGTCGAGGTCTTCGACCTCATGGAGAAGTTCGCGAATTACGGCTTCAACAAGTCGCACGCGGCGGCCTATGCACTGGTCGCCTATCACACGGCCTGGCTGAAGGCGAACCATCCGGTGGCCTTCCTCGCGGCCTCCATGACGCTCGACCTCGACAAGACGGACAAGCTCGCCTCGCACATGCAGGAGGCCGGCCGCCTCAAGATCAAGGTGCTGGCGCCCGACATCAACAGGAGCGGCGCCGAATTCACCATCGAGCAGACGGAGAACGGCGCCGC
>NZ_JBFUIP010000708.1:0-715 GCF_056401815.1 Aminobacter sp. P4_D5
AAGGCTTGCGAAGACCTGTTAAGCCGCGCGCTGATGACCGCCATTCCGATGGATGCCATGCTTGGCCCAAGAGTAGCGCCGAAGGGCAGGATGGAAGGACGGGGCGTAGCAGTCAGTTTTGGGCCCTTCCGGCTGCGACCGGCGGAAGGCGCGCTGTGGCGTGACGGCTTGCCCGTCCCCCTCGGGAGTCGGGCCTTCGCCATCCTCTGCACTCTGGCCGAAGGTGGCGGCCAACTGGTCAGCCAGGCGCGGCTCATGGATTGCGTCTGGCCTGGCCTCAGTGTTGATGAAGGTAGCCTTCGCGTTCATCTCAGCGCGTTGCGCCGCGCGCTCGGCCATGATGGGGCGGGCGGCCCCGTCATTCTGAATGTGCCCGGCCGTGGCTACCGTCTCGTGCCCTCTGTCCGGCGGGATGATGAGCCACAGGATGGACGCACAGTGTCGCGCCCTGGGTTGCCTGCAGCAGTCGGCCGACTGCATGGCCGGGAGGCCCTGATCGCCAAAATCGGCGTTGCCGTCACTCGCGGGCGCTTAGTCACGCTGGTAGGCGTGGGTGGCAKCGGCAAGACGACGGCCGCTGTGGCCGCGGCGGCTGCTTTGAGCGGCGGCATGGGCGAGCCCTGCTTCATTGACCACACTCCGCTGCGCGATGGGCGGCAGCTACCACTTTAGATCACGGGTTTGCTCGGTCACCGCCCTGACCCCGACAATCCAC
>NZ_JBFUIP010000709.1:0-714 GCF_056401815.1 Aminobacter sp. P4_D5
TCGGCGAACCGATACGGATCGGCGAGAAAGGCTGGGACATCTGCTCGGCGAGCTGGGAGCCCAGCACGGCATGCAACTCGAAGCGGTCGAAGGAGGAGAGGAAGCGTCCCTGCGCCATGGGCAGGCGGGCGACGTCGTCGAAGCTCTCGGTGACGCCGAGGAAGCCGGCATTCTGGGTCTTGCCCTCGAAGGCGACGGGGCCGCCGCCGATCATGAAGGGCGCAACCTCGCGCACGGTCGGCACCATGATGGGGATGGATTCGATGTCGCCAAGACGGAAATTGCCGAGGCCGGAGGGGCTGTCGGCACGGAGGATGAGGGTGTCGGTGCCCATCTGGCGGAACTGGCGGACCGTCTCCTGCCGCGCCATGGCGCCGGCATGCAGCATGGAGATGACCGCGCCCGCGCCGACGACGATGCCCAGAAGCGCCAGCAGGCTGCGCTGCCAGGCGGCCATGAGGTTGCCGGCGGCCTCCATCAGGGTCTGGCGAATCACGCCGCGTGAGCTTTCTGAAGCGGGGCGTTCGTCTGGTCGGCCAAGTGGCCCTGGGTCAGGACGAGGCGCTGGCGGCAGCGGGCGGCCACGCCGGGATCGTGCGTGATGATGAGCACGAGCACGCCCATCTCGCGATTCACCTCCTCGAAGAGGTTCATGATCTCGCGGCTGACCAAGGGGTCCAGCGCGCCGGTCGGCTCGTCGGCAAGCAGCACCGC
>NZ_JBFUIP010000710.1:0-713 GCF_056401815.1 Aminobacter sp. P4_D5
GGAAGACGCCGCGGCGCTGGAGCTCCGGCACCACCATCCGGCCGACATCCTCGTAGGTGATCGGGAAGGTCGACGGCGGGATCACGAAGCCGTCGCAGGCGCCGGATTTGAACCAGTCCTCCATCACGTCGGCGATCATCTCCGGCGTGCCGGCGAGCTGACCGCGTGCCTTGCGGGCCGCCTCCGCATAGCTGATCCCCTCGGCCTTCGCCCTCTGGGTCATGCGGTCGCGCGAGCCCTGGGAACCGCTGGGGCCCGCGCGCTTATCGGCCTCCTCCGGGCTCGGCACGTCGCTGAGGTCCACGCCGAGCAGGCCGGAATTGGACGCCATCACCAATTCAGGGTCGACCAGCGATTCCACGAAGGCGGCCTTCTCCTTCGCAATGGATTCGGTCTCGCCCACCACCACGGACAGCGTGGGCAGGATCGCGACATCCGCGCGCGAGCGGCCGAATTTCGCGAGCCGCCGCTCCATGTCGGCGCAGAACGCGATGCCATCCTCCTTGGTGGCGACGGTGCAGAAGATCATCTCGGCCCAGCGTGCCGCCACGTCGCGGCCGCGTGGCGAGGAGCCGGCCTGCAGGATCACCGGCCGCCCCTGCGGCGTGCGCGGGATGGAGAGCGGACCGCGCGTCTTCACGTGGGGGCCGACATAATCGACGTAGCGAATCTTCTCCGCGTCCGCGAAGACACCGCTCTCGCGGTCCAGCACC
>NZ_JBFUIP010000711.1:0-713 GCF_056401815.1 Aminobacter sp. P4_D5
GTCCGGTACATCCTCGTGAATTGGCTCGCCGAACTCGGGCGGGACGACGAACTCGCGGGGTTGCTGGAGCGATATGCCGAGGACAGCATGGCCCATTGGCAATGGACGACGGCGCTGGCCGCCTATCGCCGCGAAGGGGACAGCGCGGCGAGCCGCAGCGCCCTGTCGGAGGCCATGGCGGTGAACAAGCATGTCGCCGCCTATCTCGTCGGAACGAAGGCGGTGCCGAAGAAGCAGGCGCCCTACTATAGCCCGGGCGAGGCCAGCGAAGCCCAGGTCTATGTCGAGGAGGCACAACCCGCCTGGGATAAGACGCCGGGCGCGCTGGACTGGGTCCGGGCCCTTGGCGCCCCGCCGAAAGGGCGGGCACGCAGGGCCCCTCGCAAGCCGGGAACGCCTTTGTCGTAAAACGCCGACGTCAGGCGATCGGCCTGGCGGCCCATGCCTCGACCACTGAGACCGCCTCGGCCACCAAAGCCTGGCGTGTCGCGATCCGCCCCTGGCCGATCGGCACGCCCGCCTCGCGCCGCAGCTCGGCCACGTCGCCGCCCCGGCGGATCGATTTCGGCACGCCGGCCAGCGCCTCTTCGCTGTCAGCCAGCGAGGCCGCATAGACCACGCGGGCGATGCCGGTCATGTGCATCGTCGCCACGCAGAGCGCACAGGGCTCGCAGGAGCTGAAGACGGTGCATCCCGTCAGGTCCAGCGTGCCG
>NZ_JBFUIP010000712.1:0-713 GCF_056401815.1 Aminobacter sp. P4_D5
GGCCATGACCGCGCCGACCGCGCCCATGTTCGCCTCGACCGCGATGCGGCCGCAGACGGCGCAGGCCTTGGCCATCTCCTCCACCACCAGCACGGCATCGAGGTAGGAGCCGCCCTGGCCGCCCCATTCTCGCGGAATGGTCAGGCCCATGAACTTCGCCTCGGTCATGCGGCGGACCATCGGCCAGGGATATTGCAGGCTGCGGTCGGTCTCAGCGGCCTGGGCGGCGGCCTCCTGCGCGAGCTCGCGGGCGGCGGCGCGAAGGCGCTCCTGCGCGTCGGTCAGCGTGAACATGACGTTATCCCCCTTGGCCCCCTAGACGTCGTTCGATGGCCGCGATGGCGGCCTTGTCCAGCCTCAGTGCCATCCCCAGCCGGTCGAGCCAAGCCCGCTCGCCGGCGCTGAGCTCGCCTGCCGCGCCGAAGGCGGCGGCGTAGAGCTGCGCGGCCAGCATCGGATCGCGTGCGCCGCCGGCCAGATCCTCGATGCTGGCGGGATGGTCGAAATCGCCGAGGACATGGTCGCGCTCGGCTTCCGTGAGGCCTGCCGCATCCAGCCGCGTGGCGATGGCGGCGCGCTCGGCCTTGTCCACGGCGCCATCGGAGCGCGCGGCGGCGATCATGGCGCGGAGCAGGAGCCGGGCCTCGGCGGCTTCCGCATCGGCGGGCGCCTCCACCTGCGGCGCCGGATGCGGGGCGACATCGGGGATGCGC
>NZ_JBFUIP010000713.1:0-712 GCF_056401815.1 Aminobacter sp. P4_D5
CGCCAAGGCACGCGCCAGCGAGGCGGGCATGCTCGTCGCCCAGGCCTGCGTGCRGTTGCATGGCGGCATCGGCTACACCGACGACTACGATGTCGGCCTCTACATGCGCCGCGCCATGGTGCAGGCCCCTGCCCTTGGCGGTGCCGCCCTGCACCGGAAGCGCTTCATGGCCCTCGCGCCGGAGACCGAAGAATGAACGACGTGACCGACGCGCCCGTCATGCGCATCGCCGAGGAGCGCCACGGCGCCGTCCTCGTCCTCACCCTCGACTACCCCGCGCGCCGCAACGCGCTGGCCGTCCCGCTGCGGCAGGAGTTGGAGGAGGCGATCGAGCGCGCCAACGCCGACCGCAGCATCCGCTGCCTCGTGCTCACCGGCTCGGGCGGCGTGTTCAGCGCCGGCGGCGACATATCCGGCATGAACATCGAGAACCCGTATGACGGGCGCGAGCGCATGCGCCGCACGCACCGTCTCGTGCGGATCATGGCGCGCAGCAACCTGCCGATCGTGGCTGCCGTCGAGGGCTGGGCGGTGGGCGCGGGTCTTTCGCTCACGCTCCTCTGCGACACGGTGGTCGCGGCCGAGAACGCCCGCTTCATGGCGGGCTTCCACAAGATCGGCCTGATGGCGGACATGGGCATGCCTGCGACGCTGCCGGCCCGCATCGGCGTCGGCCGCGCGCGCGATATGCTGCTGCACCACACCCAATATC
>NZ_JBFUIP010000714.1:0-712 GCF_056401815.1 Aminobacter sp. P4_D5
CCCCCGGACTACCCGCTGGTCGCACGCGAGCGCGGCGTGACGGGAACCACCCTCGTCCGCGCCCTCGTCGGCACCGACGGCGAGACGAAGGAGGTGCGCCTGCACCGTTCGAGCGGCCACGACATCCTGGACAATGCCGCGCTGGCCGCCGTCCGCCGCTGGTCCTTCGAGCCTTCGACGCGCGACGGCCAGCGGATCGAATCCTGGATCGAGGTGCCGATCCGCTTCCAGCTGCGGTAGGCGGTCAGGCGGCGGCCTATTGCGCCGCCGGACCCACCGTCTCGAAGAAGCGGTTCTTCAACGCCTTCTGGTTCTCGTAGATCGAGCCCTGGAGGCCCGCCGGCGGCAAGGGCAGCCGCACCGGCACGTCGGTCAGCCGCGGCGCGATGCCGGGCGTGCCGGCGACCATCAGCTCGTCATAGGCCGCGAGCCCGTCCGGGAAGCCCAGCAGCGGCCAGGCATCGGCGGCGCGGAACTGGAACAGCATCAGCCGCCGGTCCCGGTTGGAGAGATTCGGCGCCGAGCCGTGCACCGCCCGCACATGATGCACGGTGATGGAGCCCGCCCGCCCGGTCAGCGGCATGGCGGCGGCGTAGTCGACCTCCTTCTTCGCGGGATCCATGGCGCCGCAGAACGCCCCGTCGGCGTGGTGATCATGGACCGGCCCCTTGTGGGTGCCGGGGATGATCATCAGCGGTCCGTTCTCCAGCGC
>NZ_JBFUIP010000715.1:0-712 GCF_056401815.1 Aminobacter sp. P4_D5
CTTCAGCGCATTCGCCGTGACGGCGATCAGCGTGGTGCGCGGCAGGCCCTTCGCCTGCTCCTCCTGCCGGATGGCGCGCGCCAKCTCGAAGCCGTCCATKMCGGGCATGTGGATGTCGAGCAGCACGACCGAGGGACGGTGCCACTGCCAGTGCGCCAGGCCCTGCGCGCCGTCGTCGGCGGTGGCCGCGGGGATGCTGAGCAGCTCCAGCTGCCGCGTGATCACCTCGCGGTTCACGGGATGRTCGTCSACCACCAGCACCCGGCCCAGCGGCGCGTTGCCGGGGGCCGCGGGCGGCGGGGCCGTCACGGGCTTGGCCGCCGCCGGCGCCGCCGCGATGCCGAGCCGCAGCGTCACGATGAAGCGGCTGCCACGGCCGGCCGTGCTCTCCGCCCGCACCTCGCCCTCCATCAGCTCGGYSAGSCGGCGGACGATGGACAGGCCGAGGCCCGTGCCGCCGAAGCGGCGCGTGGTYGAGCTGTCSGCCTGGGTGAAGGGCTGGAAGAGCCGCGCCAGCGTCGCCGTATCCATGCCCACGCCGCTGTCCTCGACGATGAGCCGGACCACGGCCATGTCGCCGTCGACGCGGGTCTGGGCGGCGAGGCGCACGAAGCCCCGCTCGGTGAACTTCAGCGCGTTGCCGATCAGRTTGAACAGGATCTGCCGGACGCGCGTGGGGTCGCCCTCCAGCCAGTCGGGCCCGGGGTCGGGT
>NZ_JBFUIP010000716.1:0-711 GCF_056401815.1 Aminobacter sp. P4_D5
GGCATCCGCCAGCCCTCGACGCGGGTGAAGCCCTATCTCCTCTTCCCCTGGGCGGCCGACCTCGTGCGGCATCCAGCCATCCTAGACGCGGTGGAGGATGTGATCGGCCCGGACATCCTCATCTTCCACACCACCCTCTGGTGGAAGCCGGCGGGAACCGAGGGCTTCGTGCCCTGGCACCAGGATGCCACCTATTTCGGGCTGGCGCCGCACGAGCACGTCACCGCCTGGGTCGCGCTGACGCCGAGCACGGAGGAGAGCGGCTGCGTCACCATCCTGCCGGGCTCGCACAAGCACGGGCAGCTGCCGCATGCCGACCGCAAGGATCCGCGGATGATGCTCTCGCGCGGGCAGAGCGTGACGGTCGACATCGAGGAGCGCGCGGCGGTGCCGATCCCGCTGCAGCCAGGCCAGTTCTCGCTGCACGACACGCTGGTGCTGCACGCCTCCGCACCGAACCGTTCCAGGCATGACCGGATCGGACTGGGGATCAGCTACATCCCCGCGCGGGTGAAGCATGTGGGGCCGACGCGGCTCTCGGCGACGCTGGTGCGCGGCGAGAACCGCTACAACCATTTCGACCTGGAGGCGCGCCCCCAGGCCGAGGCCGATGCGGCCGCGGTGGCGACCCATGCCGACAGCATCGGCCGGTTCTGGGTTGCCAGCGAGTCCATCCCGGAGATGAAGCTGGTTCACTGAACCCGAAGCGGG
>NZ_JBFUIP010000717.1:0-711 GCF_056401815.1 Aminobacter sp. P4_D5
CCTCGTGACCGAGCGCTGCGACCATTATTTCCTTATGTGTTCGCAGCCGCCGCGCGACATCGATGATAGCTGGATCATCGACGAGATCGACCAGGCGCTTTCGTTGGTGGCGCCAGATACGAGCGCTATCGGTTTCACAGGTGGTGAGCCTCTTTTGGAATGGCGCCGGTTCCTTCCACTGATTGGCCGGATGCGCGAGCAGCTGCCTAGCACCGCGGTGCACGTTCTCACGAACGGGCGGGCATTTGCAGATCCGAACGTGGCAACGGCTTGGGCCGCGCTAAAGCATCCCGACCTTTGCGCCGGCATTCCAATCTACTCATGCGTGGACGTTGTCCATGACCACGTGGTGCAGTCCCGCGGCGCTTTCGATGAGACTATCCTAGGGATCTTGCGGCTCAAAGATAAAGGGCAGCGGGTAGAGGTAAGGCTGGTGCTCCATAAGCTGACCGCGCCGGGGCTCGTCGAAACGTGTACTTGGTTTGCTCGCAATCTGCCGTTCGTCGATCATATTGCGCTGATGGGTTTGGAGAACACGGGGTTCGCGCTGGCAAACCAAGATCAGCTTTGGATCGACCCGGTGGATTACCAAGCCGATCTCACTCTGGCCGTGGAAATTCTCGTTGCGGCGCGGATAAATGTGTCCGTGTACAACCTGCCGCTCTGCCTGCTTGAACGTCGCGTTTGGCCATACGCGCGGCAGTCCATTTC
>NZ_JBFUIP010000718.1:0-711 GCF_056401815.1 Aminobacter sp. P4_D5
CGGCTGGGACGTGATGGAGAAGGTGAACCCGCGCCTCATCATGGTGCGCATCTCCGGCTTCGGTCAGACAGGTCCGTACAAGGGACGCCCGGGCTTCGGCCGCATCGGCAATGCCTTCGGCGGGCTGTCCTTCCTCGCCGGCTATCCCGACCGTCCCCCGGTGACGCCGGGCTCGGCGACCATCCCGGACTACCTGGCCGGCCTCTACGGTGCCTTCGGCGCGTTGCTCGCCATGCAGGCGCGGGAGAAGACGGGGAAGGGGCAGATGATCGATATCGGCCTCTACGAGCCGATCTTCCGGATCCTCGACGAGCTCGCGCCCTCCTTCCAGCTCAACGGCTTTGTGCGCCAGCGGATGGGGCCCGGCACCGTCAACGTGGTGCCGCACAGCCACTACCCGACGAAGGACGGCCGCTGGATCGCCATCGCCTGCACCAGCGACAAGATCTTCGCCCGGCTCGCCGGCGCCATGGGCGTGCCCGAATGGGGCGGCGAGGGGAAATGGGGCAAGATCAAGCAGCGCGAGGCCGATCGCGCCCTGGTGGACGAGTATGTCGGCAACTGGACCGCCCAGCACACGCGCGACGAGCTCCAGGCGGTTTGCGAGGCGAACGAGGTGCCCTTCGGCCCCGTCTATTCCATCGACGAGATTTTCCAGGATCCGCAATACGCCGCCCGCGAAAACATCATCACGATGAAGGACGCCCGCGT
>NZ_JBFUIP010000719.1:0-711 GCF_056401815.1 Aminobacter sp. P4_D5
GCCCAGGCGTCGAAGGCCCTTCGACGCCTGGGCCTCGATGCTGCTCAACCACGGCACCTGGCGCCTGCGCGACGTGCTGGCCTTCGCCATCTCCTATGCCCGGCACGGCGCCCACATGGTGCCGCGGGTCTGCCAGACCGTCGCGACGGTGAAGCCCCTCTTCGAGACGGAATGGAAGAGCTCGGCCGCCCTCTGGCTCCGCGACGGCGGCCCGCAGCCGGGCAAGCTCTACGCCAACCCCATCTTGGCCGACACCTATGAACGGGTGATCCGCGAGGCCGAGGCGCAGGGCCATGACCGCGATTCGGAGATCCAGGCGGCGCGGAACGCCTGGTATTCCGGCTTCGTCGCCGAGGCGATCGATCGCTTCGGCCGCTCCCCGGCCATGGACACCTCGGGCGAGCGCCATGCCGCGGCCTTGACGGGCCAGGACATGGCCAATTGGCGCGCCGGAGTGGAGGCACCCGTCGCCCTCGAGTTCATAGGCACGACCGTCCTGAAATGCGGCCCCTGGAGCCAGGGCCCAGCCATGCTGCAGACCCTGGCGCTGCTCTCCGGTTTCGATCTCGCGGCTATGGACCCGGTCGGCGAGGATTTCGTCCACCACGTCACCGAGGCCATGAAGCTGGCCTTCGCCGACCGCGAGGCTTTCTACGGCGACCCCAACTTCACGGACGTCCCGCTCGCGACGCTGCTCTCCAAGGCCTACAC
>NZ_JBFUIP010000720.1:0-710 GCF_056401815.1 Aminobacter sp. P4_D5
CGGCATCGCGCGCCACGTCTCGGGGCTGCAGCTGGATGCGGCCTACGAGTATCTGAACTGGTATCTCTCGGGCTGGACGGGCGCCTACCTCAACCGCCAGGGCTACTACTCCGCGGTGCTGGAGACGGCGCGCGGCCACATGTCGCCGGCCGAATGGGACTTCTGGATGGAGGGCAAACCCGCCGCCGCCGACATCCTCGCGCCGGACGGACGCCTGATGGAGAAGGCCGGCACGGTGCGCGACGGCGGCTCCTTCGTGGAGCGCATGGGCAAGGTGTCCTGCTGGAACTCGGTCATGACGGAGGACCGCTACATGGTCCAGAAGTGGAACGAGTTCATCGCAGCCTGAACCGATGCGCGGCGTCGTCTCCTGGCTCCTGGCGGCGCCGCTCGCGCTGGTTCTGGCGGTCTTCCTGGTGCTGCCGCTCGGCGTGCTCGTGGTCGTGAGCTTCTACGACTACGACAGCGTGCGGATCATCCCGGATTTCGTGACCACCAACTACGTGGAGGTCTTCGGATCTCCGGTGACCTGGCGGACCTACGGAAAGACCTTTGGGTTCGCGGGAATCACCTGGGCGATCACGCTGCTGATCGGCTTCTGGATCGCCTATTACCTGGCCTTCGTCATCGAGGGGACGGGGACGCGCACGCTGCTCTTCCTGCTGTGCACCATCCCCTTCTGGACCTCGAACCTGATCCGCATGATCGCC
>NZ_JBFUIP010000721.1:0-710 GCF_056401815.1 Aminobacter sp. P4_D5
GGAGAGCGTGTTCTCGCTGCCGGGGCTGGGACGGCTGGCCTATGAGGCGGTGGTGCAGCGCGACCTGAACACGCTGCTCGGCATCGTCTTCATCTCGGCCCTGCTGGTGATCTTCGTGAACTTCTGCGTCGACCTCGTCTACGCGAAGCTCGATCCGCGGATCGCGAAGGAGACCGGCGGTTGATCCGGTTCCTGCGCGACTACGCCCGCAGCCCCTCCGCCGTGGTCGGCCTGCTGCTGCTGTTCTCCGTGATCGGCATGGCGGTCTCGGCCGACTGGCTCTTTCCCAACGATCCGCTCTCGCTCGCCGGCCGCCCTCTGCAATGGCCCGGCGCCAATCCGCGCTTCTGGTTCGGTACCGACAATTCCGGCCGCGACATCGCCGCGCAGATCTTTCATGGCGCGCGTGTGGCGCTGCTGATCGGGCTTGTCGCTACCTCCATCGCGGTGGTGATCGGCATCGTCATCGGCGCGGTGGCCGGCTTCTACGGGGGATGGGTGGACGACGTGCTGATGCGCGTGACCGAGGCCTTCCAGACCCTGCCGAACTTCCTGCTGCTGCTGGTCTTCGTCTCGGTCTTCGGCTCGGAGATCGTGACTGTCGTGGTGGCGATCGGAGCCGTCTCCTGGCCCGCCCCCGCACGCCTGACGCGGGCCGAGTTCCTGTCCCTGCGCTCGCGCGAATTCGTCGAGGCCTGCCGGACGCTGGG
>NZ_JBFUIP010000722.1:0-709 GCF_056401815.1 Aminobacter sp. P4_D5
GGTTGATCCAGCGATCGGAGAGCAGGAGCTGGCCCTGCACCTCGGGGTAGCGCCGAAGGTATTCGGCCATCAAAGGCGCCACATGCAGATGCCCGAAGGTCACCGGCGCCGTGACGGTGAGGCGGCCGGCCGGGCTCAGCCGGGCGGATTGCGCGAAATCCTCGGCCTCCTGCATCTCGGCCAGGATGCGGCGCGCGCGGTCGAGATAGCGGGCGCCGGCGTCGGTGAGGGTGACGGAACGCGTGGTCCGCTGCAGGAGCCGCAGGCCGAGATGCTCCTCCAGCGCCGCCACCTGCCGCGTGACGGCGGAGGGCGCGAGCCTGAGATGCCGTGCGGCGGGGGCGAAGCCCTGCCGGTCGGCGACGGCGACGAAGGCCGACATGGCAGCGAAACGGTCTATGAGATCATTGCAGATCACGCAATGAAGAAGTGTCAATCTTTCTGATTATCATCACCGGACGGAGGGATCATGTTCGGCGCGTTCGAAGGAGGCATTTCTATGTCCGACGTCATGTTCTCGCCGAGCGTGAAGTCCATCCACGTCCGCCGCGGCTCGCGCGCGCCGTTCGAGGCGCATGACGACTGGCCCAACCAGATCTCGCCCGAACTCGCGGAATTCATCGCGGCACAGACCAGCTTCTTCCTCTCCACCGCCAGCGCGGACGGCCAGCCCTATATCCAGCACCGGGGCGGCCCGCCGGGTTTTCTC
>NZ_JBFUIP010000723.1:0-709 GCF_056401815.1 Aminobacter sp. P4_D5
CGGAGGCGCTGGCCAACCGCATCGCCCGCGAGGTCCCGGCCTGGCGTGACCTCATCGTGCGGGCCGGGATTGCGCAGGAGTAGCCGAGGGCCGGACCGCCGACTTCTGATGCAGGGTCGTATGCTGTAACGCATCACTTCTTTTCGAGGCTGGCGCCCGCGCCTGACCCGAAATAGGCGGCTGGCAGGGGTGTTTCCTTTTGTGGGGAGGTGGTTAACCCGGCTAGGCTGATTTCCTCGCGAGTCAACGGGGTTCCGCCATGCGCTGGCGCCTGCCGCTCTTCGTCCATTTGAGCGCGGCCTTCGTTGCGCTGCTGGTCATTGCGCTCGCGCTGCTCGGTCTGCACGCCGACTACCAGAATCGCCGTACCGCTCTGATCGCCGCGGAGAAGATCTCGCGCCCGACTCTCGAGACCATCAGTCTGGAAGTTCGGCGACTTCTGGGAACAGCGAGTCAAACCGCGAACCTGCTGGCGGCAAGCCGTCTCGCGGAAGTCGACGACGACGTCGAGCATGTCGCGGCGCTGCCCCTGGTGGCGCGGGCCCTCGAGGCGGCCCCCGCGTTGAGCAGCATCTATGTCGGGCGGGACGACGGGAGTTTCTTCTCGGTGGTCGCCGCCCAGCGGATCGGCGGCGGCCTGCCCGTCCAGGTTCCGGCCGGGACAGCCTACGCCCTGCGCGAAGTCAGGCCTGCCGGACCGGAACGGGAG
>NZ_JBFUIP010000724.1:0-707 GCF_056401815.1 Aminobacter sp. P4_D5
GGCCAGGTTCACCACGCCGAAGACGCTCATCGCCAGCAGGATGGAGCGCCAGCCCGTCGTCGCCGTCATCGCCGCGCCGATGAGCGGCGCGATCGCGGGCCCCACCGTCACCATCAGGTTCATGACGGCGAGCCGCTTCGCGGTCTCGGTGGGCGCCGAGATGTCGCGCACGATGGTCCGGCCCAGCRCCAGCCCCGCGCAGCCGCCCAGTGCCTGGAAAAGCCGCGCGGCGACGAGCGCCGTCACCCCCGTCGCCAGCGCGGCCGCGAGGCCGGAGACGGCGTAGATCACCAGGCCGACCATCAGCACGGGGCGGCGGCCGAAGCGGTCGGAGGCGGGGCCATAGATGAGCTGCCCGAAGGCGAGGCCGTAGATGTAGAGGCTGATCGTCATCTGCATCGTGCCGATGCTGGCGCCGAGATCCTCGGCCGCGTGGGGCAGGGCCGGCACGAAGATGTGCATGGCCAGCGTGCCGCTGAAGGTGAAGAGCGCGAGCAGCCAGAGCGGGACGCTGAAGCGCGTGATCTCCGGGGGAGGTTCGTGCGGCACATCCCTCATGGCGTGGCCGTGCGAGGTTGGATCGCGGTCCAGCCGGCCGTGAAGAGCTGGCCGCGCTCCTTGGGAAGGGTCACGCGACCGGCTCCGCCACGGCGTCGAAGGCCTGGAAGACGCGCAGCGCGGCGGCGATGTCGGCGTCGCTGACGTCC